>CAZWWW010000175.1:0-6612 GCA_964637715.1 uncultured Phycisphaeraceae bacterium
GTACCGGGCGACGCCCTGCGCAACGTTATTATCGTGAAACTGCCGTTCGCCGCACCCAATCATCCCATGACCGAGGCCCGGATCGAACAAATCCGCGAACGGGGTGGAAATCCGTTCATGGAGTATCAGGTTCCAGAGGCCGTATTAAAGTTTCGCCAAGGCGTTGGCCGATTGATTCGCACCAAGAGCGATAGGGGCATCGTAGTCATTCTGGATCCGCGCGTGGTAACGAAACCCTATGGAAAGCGGTTTCTGGGGGCGTTGCCGGATTGCCCGGTGGTCATTCACCGTTCGGACGATACCGTGCGGGCTGACAATCAGGCCCGATAAGTGCTCTGTGTTTTTTGTAGAACGAGCAGCCGTCGTTGAGCGGGGGAACGACACACTCAGGATTGAGCCATGACGGCCACGGTTTACCATGGATTTCGATGGCGACGCCGCTCAAAATGGCGTCGCGTATGGCGGCGGTCGGCCGGCGGCCTGCTGGTCATCGCGACGATGCTTCTGTGTTTCTGGGCGCTGGTCGGTGCGTGCGAGACTTCGGTCGTAGCTCTATGACCACAAACGATCTCAATACGTCAGCGGTCGTGCCTACATCGTTCTTTCATTATTTGTGTATCGTTTTCTAGAGTCGATTCACGAGTCAAAACGGCGATCCGACCGCTACACAAAAAAAGAGCTTGGTCTATTTGTCGGTGTTGCGCGGGGCAGGTTTTTTCTTGCCACTCTGCAGGAACAGGATCCAGTCACGCTGCCCCTCGTCGAACGTCTGTCCATAAACAGACTCGTATCGGGAGGGCATCTCCGCGACCGGATCGACGTTCAGAGGATAGGCATAGAACTTCTTGAATGCGTCCATCCCGTCGCGTTCGACCAGAAACCCGACATACGAACCGAACTCCGCCTCCATCACGTAGCGCGGTGCGAGCGTTACCATATTCTTGTTCAGGAAGTTGTTGATCGGGACGACCTGATGATCCTTAACCAGCGCACGGGCGTCGGCGTGAACATTGCGCCCGTCAACGACCGCCGTGGCATAGGCGGCAATCCCCTCAGCCAACACAAGGGTTGATCGACCTACCTGCTGCATCAAGACATGAACGATATCCTGGTGTTCATCCCATTTCACGGTATGAATGGCCGCCCCTTCAACGTGGCTTTCACCGGACTTTTTCGTGTATTCGGTTTTCTGATCGATGGATTTGTATTTGTAATAGAGAATCGGTTCTTTGTGGGTAACGCCGAGCACCTGTTCCAATCGGTGTAAATACGCGTCGCCCGCCTCCATCACTTCTTTCGTGGGAACGTCTCCCTGCGTGAAAAACCACGCAAAACCTTCCGACGATCGCTTGGCCCACGCCGGATCAATGCTCTCAAACAAACCGACGTCATCAAACCACACCGTCCCGGAACAGGTCAAGGTAACACCGAAGCGCGCTTGCGTGGCCCCTTCCGGCGCGACGACAATCGTGAACGATTCAAACCAATCGTGCGACCCATTGCTTGCGTGGGTCGTGCGCAGGGGTGATATCCCGAGCGGAATGATCTTGCCGGAATCATCGCGAAACTGAATGTACGCGTTGCAGTTGTGGTATTGCGCCCCTTCTCGATGAACGTCCTTCGCGGTGCTCCACGTTGAAAACTTGTATCGCTTGCCGGGTGTGATGGGAATCGGTTCCGATTCGACCGCGAACCACTTGGTCGTGTCCGCGTCGCCGGAGAACTTAAGGCTGTGGACACCCGTGTGGGCAACGGAGGAATCGATTTCAACGACAGCCTCTTTGACCGGTCCGTCGTTGATCGCCCCGATGCGCCGGTTCCACCCTTCAAGCAGCGACTCGAACGACCGGTTGTTCACCCGGTTAGGGCCAAAGACCTGCTTCCCCGCTACCGCGCGCCCCGTCAGCACACCCGATACGAGCGTCACGGCGAAGACCACTCCAAGCCGCCGAACCGTCAAACGCGCGGACAGAAGATCGCCTTTCTTTCCTGGATCGAAACGCCAATAGATCATCGAGCTGTTCCTCAATTCGACGGCCAACGTACGACGGCGTTGTACGAGGTATTCGATACGTTCCGCCCCGTTCGAAAACGCCTGGCACCACCAACCTACCGCAGCAAACACGGCCTCCAAGCCCGCGCGCCACATGCCTCTATCAGGCTGCCGCGTACGCTCCTGCGTCCTATACTGATAAGCGCGACGGATCGGGCTTCCCCCCTCAATCCTCCGACCGGTGCGCGCCACTGTCAACCAGTCTTTTATGCTACCATTGTCGCGGAGGCGATTGCGCAACAGCCTCGTCACGGTATCGCGTTTGACGAACGACGGCGCCCGCGATACACCCTGCCGCTCGCGTAAAGATCGAACCACAGGGAGACGACACCAATGAAAACGTGGCACGCAGACCGCTTGGGGCAGCTACCCCCCTACCTGTTCGTCAAGATCGATCAGATGAAGCGCGAGGCGATCGCCGCCGGTCGCGACGTGATCGACTTCGGCGTGGGCGACCCGGACCTGCCGACCCATCCGTTCATCGTAGACCGCATGGCCGAGGCGATCCGAAGACCGCCCAACCACCGCTACGCGCTCGGCATGGGCGGGATGCCGTTCCGCCGTGCGGCGGCCACGTTTTTCCAACGTCGGTTTGGCGTAGCACTCGATCCCGCGCGCGAAGTGTTGGCCATTATCGGCAGCAAAGAAGCGATCGGGCACCTGCCCACGGCCGTCATCAATCCCGGCGACGTCGTGCTCATCCCCGAACCCGGCTATCCGGTATACGCTTCGGGAACGGTATTCGCTGGCGGCGTCTGCCATTATATGCCACTGCAAGCCGGGCGCGGATGGTTGCCCAGTCTGAGCGATATACCAACCGATGTCAGCCGCCGCGCCAAATTGATGTACTTGAACTACCCGAACAACCCGACCGGCGCCTGTGCGCCGCTTTCGTTTTTCGAGGAGGCGGTTGCGTTCGCCAGAGCCTTCGACCTGCTCATCGTCCATGACGCGGCCTATAGCGAGATGTATTACGCCGACCCCCCGCCGAGCATACTTCAAGTCGACGGCGCTAAAGATATCGCCCTGGAACTCCACTCGTTGTCCAAAACGTTCAACATGACGGGCTGGCGCATCGGGTTCGCGGTGGGCCATCCCGATGCCATAGGAGCGTTGGCGCGGGTCAAGAGCAACGTCGACTCCGGCATCTTCGGTGCGGTTCAGGAAGCGGGCGTCGCGGCGATCGAGGGGATCGACCGGCCTGAAATCAAAGAGCAAATCCAAACCTACAGACGACGACGAGACATCCTTGTCGACGGACTGCGGGGCGCGGGGTGGACCGTTGACCCACCGCAGGCGACGTTCTATCTGTTCGTGCGATGTCCCGGCGCGGGAGATTCCATGAGCGCCGCTACGCGCATCCTTGAAGAATGCGACGTGGTGGTCATTCCGGGTATCGGGTTCGGACCGTCGGCGGAAGGATATGTCCGTTTCTCGCTAACCGTTCCTGCGCAACGAACGCAAGAAGCCGTCGAGCGCATCAAGAAACTAACCTGGTAACCGATCGCCCGATAACCGTTCCCCTATTCGTGCACCGTCTCATAGTTGAGTAGGGTGGGCACCGCCCACTGCATATGAGGGCAACAAATTACATGGTGGGCCGTGCCCACCCTACTATGCTTGTGTGGCGGTTCGTTCTCGGTTCTCCTCTGGCAAGGGAGAATGGAGGGAGGTCGATTCGCGGTACCATAAAACTTTGGCCCACGAGCGTGCAGTCAAACGGCCTTAAAATGCTCGAACGATTGCAGGCAGGATCGGCAGTAGTGAATCGAACGACACAACGTGGGGCCAAACAGCGACTCCAACTCCGTGTCTGTTGAATCGCAAAACGGGCAGGGCGTCTTTTCGAGATCAGGTAATGTGGTTCCGCATCGCGCTCCCGGCGGGGCGAGACCAAACGCCTTGAGAATCTCGCGGCCTTTCTCCGTAATCCGATCACTGGTCCAGGGCGGATCGAACACGACATTGACGACAACACGCCGCGTCCCGGTCGCTTCAACGGCGCGGCGGACATCGGCTTTGATGATATCCAGCGCGGGACACCCGACAAACGTCGGCGTGACGTCGATCACCACGGTATTCTTGTCACACCGCACATCGGCCACGATTCCCAGATCCAGAATGTTGAGCGGAGGAATCTCAGGATCATGAACATCCGCCAGAGCGGTCATAACGCGATCGTCGCGCGTGCTTTCCCGTGTTGCGCTGGCATCTGCTGAATCGGCCATGTCACGTTTCATCGATAACCACCCTGCCGGTCGGCTGCTCAATTCTCAAGATGGAACCGCATTACTGGTAACCAATTGCGCTTTGTACAAACTGCAGCGCCCTGTTGAAACCCGGCCGCCTCAAGCCACTATAAATCGAAAGGTCCGCACGAAGTCGGCACACCGTTCCCCTTTACCATGGTGCGGCCGGGTCGATGCTGTAAACGAGCTGCATACCCTTGAGCAGTTCCGCCAGTTCCGGTGGGTGCTTCCCCGATCGCCCGCCATAGATCGGCGCGACCGTGTCAGGCGTCTTCAATCCGGCGTCCGCGAGTACGGGGGCAACCGCCGACGCCCATTGACTTTGCAATTCCTGCTCGCGCGGTGAAATGCCGGCCTGGACCAACGGCTCATCGGCTTCGGTCACCTCGAATAGCCCCAGCGCATGTGGATAAGCGACGTCGAGGGCTTTCTGGATTCGCTCATGGGCGTCATTGGTCGATTTACCCAACCGGAGCACCCAGGTGCGCCCGTGCAGCAGATGGTATTTCTTTTCGCTGCGAAGTTTTCGCACGAGCTGCGCCAGCGGCACAAGGCTGCTTTCCGCCAGCGCCGCCAGACGCACGGTCCCGGCTGCGTCATAAAGGAATTGACGCAACACACAAAACCCCCAGTCGTGGTTATTGGGTAAACTCACCAGAGACGCACAGCGGTACTGCCGAGATGTCCGCCCGAATGCAATCGTATCCGGGTCCGGTTCACCCAACTCATGCAGCAGTTGGTAATAGGCCAGTGCATGCCCCATTTTGTCCTGGGCCATTGACGAAAAGGCTATGTCTCCTTCGAGAATCGGCGCCAGCCCGGTCCATTCGGAATCCCGATGACCCATGACAAGATCGTCGTCGCCCATTCGATAGAGAAGATCAATCACCGCATCCCGCGTCCCACCCTTCAGGTCGCTCATTGTTTCAATGGGCATCACGAGCAGCCCCTTCCTGTGCATCTTTGGCCTGAATCGTCTTGGGCGTTCGATACCCCCACGACTCGCGATAGCTCTTGTCCGTCGCACGATCGAATATGTCCGAATCCTCATACGCGGTGGCCGTAATCGCCTCGGCGGGCACCACCCAAAGATTCACACACGCCTGACGCCGCGCGTACTGCTCCTTGGCCATCAAGAGCGCCATCTCCGCATCCGGCGCATGTACGGAACCCACATAAATATGCGGCTCACCCCGCGCCTGCTGATGAAACACTTCATAAATCGGCCATTGCGTATCTGACATAGCAATCCTCAACGGATGATCAGGTTCGTCGATCTTCAGTGCCCGCTCGGCATCGGCACCGGTCTGTTCGCCGCCGCCGCCGCCAGCGCTTCACGCACCCACCTGCCGTCCTCATGGGCCATGCGCCGCGTTTCGATCCGCTCATGAGAAACCGGACCGCCGTTGTTAATCACCTTCTTAAACTCCTCCCAGTCCGGTTCCGTATAATGCCAGGTGTCCGTTTCTTTCTCATAGTGCAGTCCCTCATCTGGAACCGTCAATCCGAGATCGAATATCTTCGGCATAAACTGGCGAAGGAACTGTTGCCGCTGTTCATCGTTGGTCTTGAGCTTCACCCGCCATTTGACGAGCAGTTTGGTATGTTTCGACACCTTATCCGCCGGTCCGTGAAACATCATGATCGGCACCCACCAGCGATTTAGTGCGTCCTGCAACATCGCCCGCTGCACCTTCGTCCCCGTCGCCAACGTGACGCACATCTCATACCCGTGCTTCATGTGGAACGCTTCTTCATAACAAATACGTTTGAGCGCCCGGGCATACGGGCCATACGAACCCTCGGCCATCATCGTTTGGTTGATGATCGCCGCGGCGTCGATGAGCCACGCGATAACCGCCACATCCGCCCACGTTTCTGCCGGGTAGTGAAAGACATTCGAGAACTTCGACTTGCCTTCGATGAGCTCTTCGATCATCTGCTCGCGCGACGGACCGAGCGTTTCAGCGGCGCGATAAAGAAGTTGCGCGTGGCCCACTTCGTCCTGCACCTTCGCAACCAGCGCCATCTTGCGCTTGAACGAAGGCGCATGCGGTATCCATTTCCCCTCTGGCAGCGCCCCACAGATTTCGCTGTTGGCGTGGACGTGAATGAGACGGATCAATTGATTGCGGTACCCGGCCGGCATCCAATCCGCCGGTTCGATCTTCTCGCCACGATCAATGCGGGCCTCGAACGCCGCCAGACGACGATCAAACTCCGCTTGAGACAGACCCTGTGTTCCACCTTCCACCAGCGCAACCATAACCTTCTCCTGACAGGCGCCGCGGCGCAAATGCACGGCGCGGG
>CAZWWW010000176.1:0-6583 GCA_964637715.1 uncultured Phycisphaeraceae bacterium
TCCATCGGACAACTCCACCTTTCGGCTTGAGCAAACTTAGCGCTGCCATATTAGAGCAAGCTCTATTTTTGTGTAGCGGTCGAATCATCGTTTCATCCGGCGAATCGACTCGATACGGCGATACACGATAACGGATATTGCTGTAAGCTTGGCCCGGGGCCACTACCCGGTGGTCCGCGCGGCGGACATCCCCGTGGCGCAGCCGGAGTCTCACAGGGCCGCACATCTCGATGACGACGATCCTTCGTGAAGCAGACGCGATGAGAATCCGCCAAAGGGGGGCTTGCGTGGACGAGGCGGAACGGATAAATATACCCACCCCCCGCGTGAGCAAGGGAAAGTCGCGGCGGCGTACCCAAGTGGACTAAGGGGACGGATTGCAAATCCGTTATTCGTGGGTTCGAATCCCACCGCCGCCTGTTGCGATGGTGCGGTCAAGAACGACGCGTGCCGTTGTCTCGCAGCATACAATTAGGTGCCAAGTTATTGGCACTTACTGCGTCGTGGCTACCCATGGTGCCCGTTGCGTTCAGGAATGATTCGATCCACGCAAGTGCACGGGAGGTCCGTTATCGTTTTTGTATGCGATTCTTTCCCTATAGAAGCCGCGTCGCATGCCGTAACCTAAGGACCGGGGCGTGTGGCGTTACCCTCAGATTCCCTCCTTTTCATAGAAGATGCCCTTGTCCACCTTTTCGAAGAACCTCTGGTAGAAAAGCGGGTCGTGTACCGCTTCGATCTTTATGACTTCACCCTTGTTGTTCATCATCTTGATCTGAAAGTTGAGGCGCAGCCGTATCCCATCACTTATCTCGGTCACGTTGGCGGCGCACTCGATGGTCGAGTTCTGTCGCCATCGGGCGTTGCGACCGCTCCAAAACCGGGCCCAAAAGATATCGCCGCTTTTGGATACGTCCACCTCTTTGACGGCGTGAATGTAGCCGAGATTCAGATCGGCTTGGCGGGGAATAAACGCTTCATCCTGAAGCACGTTCAACACGGCCTTCATCGCCCGCTTGGGGTCCTTGATGTCGTAGGTCCGGGTTTGCATCTGCCGAATCTGGAGTTGCGACATGGCGATTTGCGGTCGCTGGCACCCCGGGCACGCCAGCAGGCAAAGAATGATGGGAATCGAAAGCATGCGCATGGATCGTCCCTTCCCGGTTCAAAACCGACTGGAGTGATAGGTGAAATCTTTGACAAGGCCTGTGTCGTCGAACTTGATGATGACAGTGAGGGTGCGCTGGCTGGTCGACGCCGCGCCGGCGGAACGCCCGTAGCCCGCAGTGACCCCACCCAGCACCAGGGCACGGGCACCCGGCGCGCCACCGGCACCAACAGCCCCGCTGATACCGCCCGTGTCGTTTGAGTACGACGCCTCCGTAGCGATTTTGTCGTAGATCCATGTCTGTGTACCGCTGGAATCCTTGGTGACGATATTGGGTGATCCCAGTGCTTCGGCGACATCCGCCTGCGACATGCCCGTTCGGATTTCCCGCTGGACCACGCCCACCGTCAGGCGTCGCTCGCGGGCTGAGCCCAGACGCGACGCATGATCGCCGGCGCTCATGCAAGCACCGGTCGCCAAGGTCAACAGAACACACCCAACGCTGGTTTTAGCTTTCATGTTCATGATTGGTTCCGTTTCGTACGCATCACTCCACTCTTCAGTTTCTACCCGTTTAGCGTTCGAAAGCAAGCGCAAATGGGTGGTGACCGGGTGCTACGTCGTCGTCGGCCCGCCCCCGGTCATGGCGCGCGGACGTTGATCCGCCGCATCACCCACACTTGCCCGGCGATGGTTACCCAGTGAAGCAGGGTGCCGAGTACCAGCCCGCCCAGACACCACGAGACCGGATAGGCGCGAAAGAGAGGAGCGACATAGTGGAACCCGGGCGGGACCGCCGGGAAATCCGGCAAGGCACCATGCGTTGGAACATAAGCCACAGCGATCGCCGTTTTCGCCAGCGTCGGCCCGATCGGCGGCGAAGACAACGCGGCACCGAGCATGGCCGGCCAGAGGTTGTGATGCAGGCGCTTTGATCCAAAGACAGCCGCGGCAAACACCAACAGGCCAAGCGGCATACACGCGAAAAACACGCCGTGGGCGAACGATGCCGAGGCGATCAGTTGTTCCAGCCGACTCGAGCGAATCTGACGCCAAAACGACATCGGATTGATCCAATGACACCAGGCGTTACCGCCCCGTTCCACGGTCCGGATGACCGCAGACGAAGGTGGTGTAGCGGGTGCCCTTGCACCGGCCAGCTCTGGTTCCGGCCAGGGAATAAGCCTGCGGATTGCCAGACCCCAGTGCATGAAGAACCCTTTGACACCGTCGCGCCAGGGCTTGAGGTGTGAGATACGCCGTTCCCTGGATGGATAGTGACAGGTGACGGGCACTTCAACCAGCGGGCAGCCGGCCCACAGCGCCCGCGCTATGATTTCCGTCTCAAAACCGAATCGGCCTGCCCGACAGTGCACCACGTCGAACAGCCGCAACGGATAAACCCGAAGCCCGCACTGGCTATCGTGAACGACTACGCCGGTTTCCACCCACAGACCCAGACCCGACAAAAACCAGCCGAGAAGATGCGATCTCGGCAGACCCGGCGTATGCGCTTCTCGTCGCCCCAGCACCAGGGCGTCGGGTACGTCGGCTGCGGCCGCGAGGAGCTTGGGAATCTCTTCCGGTTCAAGCTGACCGTCGGTGTCGATCGTCACGGCGTGTGTACCATCGAGCCGCTTGGCCTGCTCAAACCCGGTCAGCAGCGCCGCCGCCTTACCACGGTTTTTGGGATGGGTGACAACGCGAACCGGTACGTTGTGCGACTTGCTAGCCCACTCCGCCAGAAGCGCCGGCGTTTCGTCGGTAGCTCCGTCGTCGACCACAATCATCGGTAGACCCGCGCGCTCGATCCGTTCGAGCACGCTAATTACCATCATGGCGTTGTTGTAGGTCGGCGCGACGACGACGGGACGAAACGGTCGTGCTTGCGAAGGAATGTTTTCGGTGATCGGCACTCGTTCGCGCTCCCGCGAAGGTGACTTTACGACCGACGACCGCGCACCTGCCGGCACGTGCGATCGGAACCGACCGGGGCAAGCGAGTCCAGCCGCGGTACGTCATTCTCTGCTCATCTGTATCGCTGCATCGAGTCGATGTACCGCATGACACAGTGATTTGACCGCTACAAAAACCTGGCTCTTGCTCTAATTGTCGTTCATCCAGTTGAATCCTCTAAGTCCGATCGCGAAAAACACGACGCCCACCAGGAGCAGGATGAGCCAGGGCACGAGCATTTCGCGCGTGGAGAAGTCGCGCCACACAGCGCCTTCCATGGCCAGGATCGCCCACTTGACCGGGCTGAAATGGCTTAGCGTCTGCATCCAGGGCGGCATGAAAAACCGGGGAACCATGCCGCCGCCGATCATGGCCATTCCCAGAAGCACCGCCCAACTAATCCCGCTAACGGATCGCTCGGTCTTACCGAGGATCGATAGAAACATCATGATGCCGACAAACGCTGTCGCGACCATGACCAGTGAAATACCTAGATTGAATACCGAGTAGGGCACGACGTCGAATACCAGCCAACCGAAGAGGAACAGGAAAACGCTCAACAAGACGGTCGAACCGAAACATGCCAGGGCTTTGCCCGCCAGAATCTGTCCGCGCCCGATCGGGGCGACGCGAAGCCGGGCGAGCGTGCCGCTTGTGCGCTCGATTACCAGCGAAATACCGAACGACGCACAACAGCCGAGCACGCCCCAGATGATTCCCTGGGGAAAAGAAATGTCGTAGCTATTGCTCGGTCCTTCGTGTTCCCGGACTACCTCCGTCACGGAGATGTCGACCGGTTGCCAGTTCGCCAACGCCTTGTCACCGGCCGGTGCGGTACCGTCGGCAGCACCCTGTTGCGCATTCGAGTCGGCCGTCTGCTCAACGAATCGATCCAACTCGGCAAAAAAGCGATCCAACACGGTCCGTTGCACCAAACCCAGACGCTCATCCGACTGAATCATCTTCCGCGCCGTTTTCACCTGTTGACTCATCATCTTCGGGTTCGACAGTGATGTGGTTATCAGCTCGAAGGCATACTTGGTCAGGATTCCTTCGACCATGGCCGCTTCCGCCTGATGCGAGGGGTCGACGCCGACTTCGATTCGTGGATGTTTATTGAGCAGTATTTCTCCCACGGCATCGCCGAAGCCCTTGTCCAACACGACGTACGCCGTTTGCTTGCCGCGGCGCACCAGGTTCCTGGCCTCGTCTCGTGTGGCAATCATCACGTTGAATTCCTGGGCGGCTTCGAGTTTGGCCACAAACGCACCGGATTGCTCCGTTCGATCTTCGTCGGCTACGACGATATCCATGGCATTACTGGTGGTGCTGTGCGCCGAAAAGATCACGCCGAAGAACACGCAGTAAATCATAGGGAACACGAACGCCACAAAGGCGCCGCCCTTATCGCGTAGCAGCAGGCGTACGTCCTTCGCGGCTATGGCAACTATCGCACGCCCCATTCCAATCTTATCCGTCATTCCTGATGGCCTTGTCGTGTTACCCGACCGGGCAAGACAGTGATGCACGTGTTCCACCAACGTAGTGCTTGCTTTACAGCATTCTCTGTTATTGTGTATCGTCGCATCGAGTCGATTCACCGGATGAAACAGTGATTCCACCGCTACATAAAAATAAAGCTTACTCTAGTCTCTTAGCGCTCTGCCCGTAAGGTTGAGAAACACGGTTTCCAGACTAGGTCGATCGACACGCAAAGAAAGGATGTCGCCCTCCCGCTGAAGCCGGACGCATTCCTCAAGCGGGTCGTTCGTCTCGATACGTTCTTCGCCGTCCGCTTTTTGCACCGTCACCACGCTCTTACCGCCGTGCGTTTCGATCAGTTGGTCAACGCGATCCATGGCCAGGATGCGTCCGTTGTCGATAATCCCCACGCGGTCGCACATACGCTGGGCTTCTTCCATGTAGTGCGTCGTGTACACGATCGTATGACCGGCCTCTTTGAGGGCGACGATTTTTTCGAACATGGCGTTCCGCGACTGCGGATCGACGCCCACCGTCGGTTCGTCCAACAGGAGCAGTGGCGGATCATGCACCAACGCCACCGCTAGGTTCAACCGCCGTTTCATCCCGCCGGAATAGGTCTTGATCCGGTCATGCCGTCGGTCGCTCAGGGCGACGAAATCGAGCGCCCAGTGGACACGCTCGCGCAGCGGGTCTCCGGAGAGTCCCGTGAGCTTTCCGAAAAAGGTCAGGTTTTCCTGCGCCGAGAGTTCGTCGTAGATGGCCAGCGCCTGCGGGGCGACCCCGATCCTGCGGCGAACTTCCGGGCGGTCGGGCGATCCGGCTCCGTCGATCTCGATATGCCCGCCGTCGGGCTTTAGCAATCCGGCAACCATATTGATGGTCGTTGATTTTCCGGCACCGTTGGGACCTAGAAACCCCAGGATTTCACCGGGCTCCGCCGTGAGTGAGAGATCGTCGACGGCGACGCGGGTACCGAATCGCTTGGTGAGGTTGAACAGGCGCAGCATGACGCGAGGGATCATAGTTGCCGGGACGACCCGAGTCGATACCCGACCCGCAAAACGCGGTGCTAATCTTGACACACCGGGGCTGATTCGCGATCGTGCGAAGGCGACGTGATTCGGATGTTCCTTGTCGGAGCAGGCGACCGGAATCCGGTCGTCGCGAGGGTGCTTGTGAGGGGTTCGATGTCCCAGACCACAACCAAACGGCTCGTTGAGATCATCCGGCGCGACCTGATGCTCGGACCGGACATCGAACTGGCCCCAGATACGGTGTTGTTCGGTGGTGAACTGGATCTGGACTCGCTGGATGCGCTGCTTCTCGTGCAAAGCATCGAAAAGGATTTCAGGATCAAGATACCGACCGAGGCGATGGGACCGGAAATCTTCGCGACCATGCAGACGCTGTCCGAATTCGTGCAGGCGCATTGCGACGGTTCCGGCACCGTGCGTTAACGTCCGATGCTGCGAACGCTTCGTTTTTTTTTGGTGGGGGTCACGAGTCAGAACGGTCGCTAGTCGGGAACAAAACGCGCCCGCAACATTCGGTTGACGACGCTCATGGCAACGTGTTCGAATGACATTCTGGAGCGACTGCCACATCGCCAGCCGTTTCTTTTTCTGACCGATCGCATCACGCTGGCTGGAGACGATTCAGGGCAGGCTGTCTGGCGCGTCACCGGTGACGAGCCTTTCTTGGCCGGGCATTTTCCGGGTTCGCCGATCGTTCCGGGCGTGCTGATCGGTGAGGCGCTCGCCCAACTGTCGGGTTTGATCGCAGCCGAGCGCCTCGGTCTGACAAGCCTAGCCGTCAACAGTACGCGCCGACGCGGGGCAATCGCCCCCGGCAAGCTCGCCCACATCGACCTGCGTTTCAATCGTGCGGTAACACCGCCGGCGGATCTGGATCTGAGCAGCCGGCTTCAGCGCGTCTTTGGTGTGTTGTGGCAATTCAGAACCGAAGAGCGGCGGGGAGGGGAAGAGTGGGCCTCGACGGGTGTAGCTGAGGTGGGTAGTACACTCCCCTAGTCCC
>CAZWWW010000177.1:0-6527 GCA_964637715.1 uncultured Phycisphaeraceae bacterium
ATCGGCACGGCCAATCTGCTGCTGGCCCAGGCCAAGCAGAAAACCGAATAACGTTCTCGGAGACGACGCTAAGTGTCCAGAGATGTCGCAGGTGCGCCGCCCACCAGGCAAATGTCCTGGATGCTGCGCCCGGACAGACTACCCACGGGGATCACGCTTCGTGCCGGTCCCGGTGTGCCGGTTGACCAGACGAACACCCGGTCGCGCAGCTCGTTCATGGCGACAACGACGTCGGGGGCGACCTCCACGCGCCGCAGCGTTTGTCCGCCGGCTTCGTACAAGCGCGTGAAGTCGTCACCGATGATACGGGCATGTACGGACGGCGAGGTGTCCACGAAAAAAAGCCGGCGCACGCCGTGCCGGTCAAGCGTATGAATGGACTCGACCGCGCGCTGCGTCCCCCGATGCAGGTATTCGGGCTCTTCAGAGGGTCCGCCTGCCCAGTGGAGCAGATCGCCGTTCGCGTTGCCCGCGAACAGGTCTTCGCCGTCAACCACCAGCCCGGTAATCGCTGACGAGCTTCCCGTGTAGAATAAGGGGGATTCATCCGGTCCACCCGGAGACCACCGTACGACCCGTTCATCGATCGCGCAGAAGACCTGTTTGTCGCACGTCTGTATGTGGCGAACGGTCTTGGCGCCACGCGTCAAGGATTCGTGAATCGCGTCGTTCGCGCCGTCGCCGCCTGCATCCCAGCGCTGGATGCCCAACTCCGAATGGGACGCGTAGATCTGCTCATCCAGGATCGCCACCGCATTGAACCCGCCGCGTACCGACTGCGCGCCCTCGACCACGAACGTTCGATCCGGAGCACCTGCGTCAAGCGGCAATCGATACACGCCACGTTGTGCCCCCAGCCAGAGCGCACCCGTTCCGGTCGCCCCGCCACCGACCTGCACCGACCGCACACGCCCCGGCGCCCCGTCAATCCGAACGGTTCGCGCGGGTTTTTCGAGATGGTCAGGGTCGAAGAAAAGCAAATCATCGCCGGCCGCAATGACGATCCACCGCGTACCTTCGATAGCGGGCTCAACGGCAAACACCGCGCTGTAGAGTTCTCCGCGCTGATGATCCGGGAACGTGCGAATCAAATCGCCCAACGCAGCCTGCGGCGCGTCACGGGCCAACTCGTTCAACCGCTCGAGGACCTCGGCCAGGTGGGCAATGTGCGACTGCTGGGCTTGTTCCATCGCGCTGCGCAGATCGCTGGCCGCCTCATGCTCCGCCAGTGCCCGAGCCGCCTTGTCTTTGGACGCCTGCACCGCACGCGCCGATTCCGACTCGAAGCGAACGACCGGGCTGCGATCCAACCGCAGTCCCGCTTCAAAACAAGGGGCTTGCAGCGCCCGGGCGATTACCTCTGCCACCGCCTCGGTTGTTTCGGGAGTTAGCAGCGCGTCAGCGTTTTTGGCAAGTAAGAATTGCGCGAGGGCCCTTCGCACAACCGGCTGAAGGAACCGTGCCAGCCCTTGCGTCTGCACGACGCGATGACTGCCGAGTACCGCGCGGGCAAACGAGCTGAGTTCGCCGGATTCAGGGATGACGCTCAGGTGCAGGGTCACATCGGCGGCGCATTGCATGGCATCGGCGCAGGAAAGACCTTCCTCGGCGATGGTCACCTCAAGCGGTGTGCTGCGCACGAACAGCAGGTCGTCCGCATCCTCGCCGTCAATCACACCGCCCGTCCTGATCACTTCCTTCACCCCCGACGTGCGCGACACCATGGCCAACCAGCTCGCCGGTAGATCGAGCGATCGCTTCAGGAATCCGAACACTTCATCCGCCGGCACCTGCAGCGCCACGTTCTCCGCGCGTTGAAAAAAACGCTTCGGATCAAATCGGGAAGCGGTCATGACCCACCTTCTTTTTCCCCGGCAACGAACGCTTCATAGCGGACCAGGTCTGATCGACGAACCGACGGCGGCGTTTCGTCAATGACGGCGAGCACGTCGGTCATGGTGATCGGTCGGGCTTTTTTTCCACCGATCGCCTCCATAAACGGTCGTTGCGCGGCCCGTTGGGCGATCGCCTTGATGTCGGCGCCGCTGTATCCGTCAAGTCGATCGCACAACGCCCCGAAGTCCACGTCGTCCGCCACCGGGCGATCGTCGAAATAGATTTCGAGCAGCCTGAACCGCGCCGGGGCGTCGGGCAGACCGACGTAGATTCGCGCATCCAGGCGCCCCGGTCTCATCATAGCTTCGTCAAGCATCCACGGCTTATTTGTCGCCCCGACAAATAATAGCGCCCGGTCGCCTTGGCGATCAAACCCCTCAAGCTCCTGAAGAATCTGCGGGACCACCCGCTGCATGACCGACGACGTGTCGCTCTGGCGTTTGGGCACCAGGGCTTCAATCTCGTCAAGAAAGATGACCGACGGCGCTTCGTCCCGGGCCAATTCAAACAACTTTTGGATATTCTGCTCCGCCTCGCCGACCCATTTGCTCAACAGCTGAGCGGGGCTGACCACGAAGAAGGTCGCGTCGATTTCGTGGGCGATGGCTTTGGCGATCATCGTCTTGCCCGTACCCGGCGGGCCATAGAGTAGAACACCGCCGCCTGTGCTGATTCCGTATTGCCTGGCCAGATCGGCGTGGGCGAAGGGGTAGATCATCTTCAAACGAATGTCGAGCTTGACGTCATCAAGCCCGGCTATGTCGTCGAACCCGACGGTCGGCCTGTCTCGAACGATCCAATCCGCCGCGTCAGCACCGCCGTCGTCGTCCGACTCGCGCTGGCGCCCATCATGGTTTCGTCCGCCCCGACCGGGGCGTCTTCCACCACGTAGCGCGTGTCCGCCGCGCCGCGCGTCTCCACCGCCGCCTCGTGCGCCATGAGCGCCCGCGCGCCCGGTGCCACCCTTCGCCCCCCCGCTCGCGCCGGATGCATGTTGCCCGGCGTTTCCACCGTCGAGCAACCAGTCGCAATCCTTAGCCAGATCAATCAGCCCGGCCGCGATTTCTTCGTGCTGGCGCCGGGCGTCGGCGGACCGGGCGTTCTCCGCCAGCTCGACCAAACACTCCGCCGCCTCAATCAAGTAGGTCCGAGCCGTCAGGTATTCGCCCTGTTGGTACGCAGCGATCCCTTTGGTCTTGAGACGATCGAATGTCGAAAACGAAACGGTCATAAGCTTTCCCCCCTTCTACAGCAATATCCGTTATGGTGTATCGCCGAATCGAGTCGGCTCTCCGGATGAAGCGGTGATTCGGCCCCTACGCAATAAGGGGGCTTGCTCAATAAAGGGGTATTCCCAAGCGTCTCGAAAAAGTTTCGGCATTTGTTACGCATGCGTTCAAACCGGCGATACCGACCGCTGCGACCCGAACATGCGATCACAAAGCGGTAGGGTGGGCCATGCCCATCAATCGTTATAGGCCGATCAACGTGGTGGCCCATGCCCGTCCTGCGGTTCATGGTTAGCCCGGTGGGCACGGCCCACCCTACGTTTGCGCCGTGGGCAATGACGACATCACGTTTGGCCCGGTGGGCAAGGCCCGCCCTACCGGGTGCCGGCGAGTTTGCGGAGCACGTAGGCCAGGATGCCCCCGTTTCGGTAGTAGTCCACCTCGATCCCGGAATCGAGTCGGCAGCGAACGTGAATCGTGCGCGAGGCGCCGGAATCGGGATCGACGACGTTGACCTCCACCGGTTGGCCCGGGGCGATGTCGTCGTTAAGCCCGACGAAGTCGAACCGCTCCTGCCCGGTGATACCGAGTGACGAGCGCGTGTCACCTTCTTTGAATTGCAACGGCAGCACACCCATACCCACCAGGTTGCTGCGGTGGATGCGCTCGAAGCTCTCGGCGATGACCACGCGCACACCCAGCAGCAACGTACCCTTGGCCGCCCAGTCGCGCGACGAACCCGTTCCGTATTCCTTCCCGGCCAGCACGACAAGCGGCGTACCCTCCGTTCGGTACAGCTCCGCCGCCTCGAAAATGGACATCTGCCTGCCGCTGGGCAGATGAACTGTAACGCCCCCTTCGGTTCCCGGCGCGAGTTGATTCCGCAGGCGGATGTTCGCGAACGTACCGCGCGTCATCACCCGATCGTTGCCGCGGCGCGAGCCGTAGCTGTTGAACGCGCGCTGCTCCACGCCGTGTTCGATCAGATATTGACCCGCCGGCGAATCCTTGGCGATCGAACCGGCCGGCGAGATGTGGTCCGTTGTGACCGAATCGCCGACCATCACCAGCACCCGCGCACCGACTATCGGGGCGATCGCGGAGACCTCAGGTGTGAGCCCGTCGAAGAACGGCGGGTTCTGAACGTAGGTGCTCTTGTCGTCCCACGCATAGGTCGCACCGGTCGAACCCTTGATCCGATTCCACGACTCGTTGCCGTCGAACACGTGCCCATACTGTTCGGCGAACTGCTCCGGCGTGACCGAGCGACGCACCGCTTCCGCTACCTCCCGCTGCGAAGGCCAGATGTCCTTGAGAAACACGGGGTCGCCGTGTGTGTTGGACCCGAGCGGTTCCGACGACAGGTCGATGTCAACCGTTCCCGCCAGCGCATAGGCGACAACCAGCGGCGGCGAAGCCAGGTAGTTGGCTTTGACCAGGGGGTGAATGCGCCCTTCGAAGTTGCGGTTTCCACTCAGCACCGCGGCGGCGATCAGATCGTGCTTCGACACAGCGCCTGCTACCGGTTCGGGCAGTGGTCCGCTGTTTCCAATGCAGGTCGTACATCCGTAGCCGACCAGGTTGAACCCCAGTGCGTCGAGATGCGGCGTGAGCTCTGCTTTGGCGAGGTATTCCGTCACGACCCGGGAGCCCGGCGCCAGACTCGTCTTGACCCACGGTTTGGTACGCAAGCCCAGCGCGTGCGCTTTTTTTGCGACAAGCCCCGCCGCGACCATGACCGAGGGATTCGACGTGTTCGTGCAACTCGTGATCGCCGCGATCACAATGAGCCCGTCCTTCAACACGCAGCGCTCACCGGCCAGTTCAACGGTGGCGTCCCCCGTTGCCGGTTGCGCTTCCAAAACCGCTGTCGATGCCGAACCGGCGGACGTACCGCCATCGCGTTGAACCCCACCGTCGGAGGTTGCCGTCGACGCTGAGCGACCGAACACCGCACCGAGATCGCGCCGCCACTTGCTTTTCATTCCCGAAAGGGGTACGCGATCCTGCGGGCGCTTGGGACCGGCCATACTCGGTTCAACTGTCGACAGGTCGAGTTCCAGCTTGTCGGTATAAGTCGGGTCGGACGTCTCGTCGGTGCGGAACAAACCCTGCTCCTTCGTATAGCGCTCGACGAGATCAATGAGGTGCGCGGGCCGGGCTGTCAGCTTAAGGTACCGAAGTGTTTCCTCATCGACAGGGAAAAAGCCCATGGTCGCCCCGTACTCCGGAGCCATGTTGGCCACCGTCGCCCGATCCGGTAGGGTCATGCTGCTCAAGCCCGGACCGAAGAACTCGACGAATTTGCCGACAACGCCTTTGCGTCGGAGCATTTCCACCACGGTGAGCACGAGGTCGGTCGCCGTCGTTCCCTCAGACAGCGCGCCCGACAGGCGAAACCCAACCACGTCCGGCAGGAGCATGTAATAGGGTTGACCGAGCATGGTCGCCTCCGCCTCGATGCCGCCGACGCCCCAACCGACAACGCCCAATCCGTTAATCATGGTTGTGTGGCTGTCCGTACCGACAAGACTGTCGGGAAATGCGACGGTCACGCCGCCGGATGTTTTCGTTCCGACCACACTCGCTAGATACTCAAGGTTGACCTGATGCACGATCCCCGTGGCCGGTGGTACGACCCGAAAATCGTCGAATGCCTGCTGCCCCCAGCGGAGGAATTGATAGCGCTCGAGGTTTCGCGTGAACTCCCGATCCGCGTTGATCCCCAAAGCGTCCGCGGAACCGAATGCGTCGACCTGTACCGAGTGGTCGATGACGAGGTCGGCGGGAATCAGCGGGTTGATCTTTTGCGGGTCGCCGCCCAGTTTCGTCATCGCGTCGCGCATAGCAGCCAGGTCCACCACCGCGGGCACACCCGTAAAATCCTGGAGCAGTACGCGGGCGGGGATAAACGGAATCTCCTTGGCTGCGGAGCGGGTTGGGGTCCAATCGGCGATCGTCCGAACGTCCTGCTCGGTAACCGCAACGCCGTCCACGTTCCGCAGCGCGCTCTCCAGCAATACGCGGAGGCTGAACGGCAGTCGGTCCACGTTGCCGAGGGCTTGTAGGCTAAAAAAGTCAATCGTCCCGCCCGACGTATCAAGTGTCGCGGCGGCTCCAAACGGGTTTTTGTTCGCTGAGGTCATCATGGCTGGTTCCAGGCACGCGTGGTTTGATTTGCAGGCCCCGCAACGGAGGGGGGCTCGATCAACTTCCACTATACGACACGGGCGAAACACCGTCAAAAACAGGAGGATGCAGTGGGCTTGGATGGGCGCGTGACCGGATCGGCGGTCGTAAACAACGGTAGATGGGGATGAAAGCCCGTTGCTCCTTTGTGTTAGCCAGGCTAGCCCGGATTATTCATGACCTTCGCCTATTGATCGACCTCCTTGTGAGCTA
>CAZWWW010000178.1:0-6445 GCA_964637715.1 uncultured Phycisphaeraceae bacterium
ACCCGCAAGCTGGTGCCGTTCGCCGACAAATCTTTCTAACCCCCGCCGACCCGCACCGCGATTGAGCTCTTGTGCGTGGTTTTCAACCGAACGCGCCCGACTCTATAGCTACTCTCAGCCAAGAGACGTTCCGCGCATGTCCGACGGAACGGGCAAACCGAGCTGCGTGAGAATGGTCGGCGTTACGTCGTACAGTGTCGGACCGTTTACCCGCCCGCGCGGCTCGAGCGACGGATGCGTGTACAGATACAGACCCTGCTGGGCATGATTGGCGTCGTCGGGACCGGTGTCGTTGGCGAAGGTGTATACGCTGTCGCACCCTACGACGCCTACCGACCGCCACCGCAAATCCCCGAAAATCACGACCAGATCGGGCGCGATGTTATTCACTTTGTCGTATATCTCTTCGGGCTTGTAGCACTTGTTGCCCATGAGGTTGCCTTCATGGTCGCAGACGGCTTCAATACGCCGGGCAAGATCGTCCCGGAAGCTTTCATAGTCCTCTGGCGCCACCTGCCCGTCGGGTTCGCGACCCTTGACGTTGATGAACAAGCGACCGTAGTAACCCCCTTCGCCCCACGCCGTCGTGCCGGACCAGTCGACGTTTTGCACATCGAAGCGCTGATCGGGTTCCGGCGGCTCCTGGAACTTCAGGAATCCCTCGTTCATAAGCCATTGATTGAACCGGAATCCGCCGCGCATGGATTTTGCCCCGTGATCGCTTACGACCCACACGGCTGTCGTGTCAAGGTCCAGACAGGCAAGCGTCTGACCGATTTGATCGTCGACGTACTTGTAGTATTCGTGGATCGCGTTTTTGAATTCATTACCCGGTACATGCGCGTGATGATGCTCGTCCATGCAGCTCCAGAATCCGTGGTGGATACGATCGACGCCCATCTCGACCATCCAGAACAAGTCCCAGGGTTTGGAGGTCAGCAGGTGACGCACCACCTTGAACCGCCGCTCGGTCATCACGTAAATCTGTTCGAGCAACCACTTCTTGTCGTCGGTGCGGAACCCCTTCACGTCGACCATGTACTCGCCCACGAGCTTGTTGACTTCCACGTGCAGCCCCGGCGGGTGCGTCCAACTAATCTTCGGGTCGGTGGTGTTCGGCGTAAGGAAGCTGGTAATCATGCAGCCCTTGGACGCTTTGGTGATGGGATAGGTACCGGGCACGCCCACGATGATCGACGGCTTATCGTGGTCGGTGAGGATGTTCCAGATGCGCGGCTCCTTGACCCGCAGCGACGTGGCGATGGCCAACTTGTCGTAGGAATGATCCGCCCGGTTGCGAAACCCGTAGATCCCCAGCGTTCCGGGATCCTTGCTCGAGGTCATACAGCTCCACGCCGGCACGGTAATGGGCGGCATCGAGCTGGTCAGCTCGCCGTACGTTCCTGAAGCTATTAGCTTGCGGATGTTCGGAAGGTCGTCGATCCACTGATCGAACATCAACGACGGCTCGGCGCAGTCGAGACCAAACACCGCCACTTTTTTGATCGCACTCACGTCGTTTTTCCTTTTGTTGCCTTCGTAGAAAACGTGCCCAGGTGTTCAATGGCCCTGGGCAGCACGCGCTCCATGGCTTCATCAAGCGAACAATCCAAAACCGCCCCCGCGGCCTGGCTATGTCCCCCACCGCCGAACTCAGCAGCCAGGTTCGACACGGTTACGTCTCCCGATCCGCGAAAGTTGATCCGCGTCTTGCCCCGCTTGCCTTCTGTAAAAAGAAGCGCCAAACGGACGCCGTCCAGCGAGCG
Source organism: uncultured Phycisphaeraceae bacterium (assembly GCA_964637715.1). GTDB lineage: Bacteria > Planctomycetota > Phycisphaerae > UBA1845 > UBA1845 > CAZWWW01. The sequence continues at coordinate 1,767 of CAZWWW010000178.1, forward strand.
CGGCACATTGATCTGATCATCTATATCCGCCGCGGTGCATCCGGCGTCGTGAATTTGTTCATAACTGGCGCTGCTGTAGGCAAGCTGGCCGCCGGCGGCCAATCGCGTGTTGTCATAAATGGTGCGCAACAGATCAAACTCGCTGGAGGATTGGCTGCGACACACGCGCTCCCCCAAATCGCCAACGTTGGCCCCCAACGCAACCAAATCACCCGCCGCGTGCAGGGCGGACGATGTCGTCGTGGGCAGGGAAAACCCTATAGTATCGGTAAGAATACCGGCATAAAGAAGCGACGCGGTCGTCGCATCGATAGTCCATTCTAATTCCCGCAGCAGGAAATAGACAAGCTCCGCCGTACTTCCGGCCTGCTCCACGATCCAGTTCACATTGGCGAAGCGCGTATTGGTTGCGTGATGGTCGATGGCGACAACCGGTCGCCCCGCGGACCAGTCCGTGTCCTTCAGACCGGGCTCGATGTTGCAGCGGCTCTTTCGCGCGGTATCCACGACAATGAACCCGTCCGCCGACGCGAAATCTTCGGCACTTGCGGTCGGCACGTCCGAACGATCCACAAGGAACCCGAGCCGCTGTGACAAAGACCCTTGAGGAATCGATGCGCAAGAGGCAACCCCTCGCGCGCGGTAGGCGCGGGCCAGTCCCAGCATCGAACCCAGCGCGTCGGCGTCCGGTACTACATGGGCGATCACAACGGGTTTCTGAAATGCAGTCAGTGCCTTGACCACTTCGGCGGGAACCGGGCAGGAAGAGCGATCCAAACGACTGTGCAATTGTTGTTCCACGTGATGATGATCCAAAGTCAAACCGGCGCTGCGTCAGCCCCGGTATGAGTGGCGCCGCCCCGCCCGCAGGGCGGGACAACGCGCCTCGTTGCCCCCGGTGTCCATACCGCTCGAACTCGGATAAGCAGCAACGAACACCGTTTGCCGTCTCCGGTACGCGCCCGAGCTCGTCGCTTAGTCCGTTACACGCCGAAGAAGCGCCTCGCCAATGGAAAAGGCGTTTACCCGTTCTTCATCGCGTTGATCAAAATGTCCGCGACCTCCGACCGCGTGAATTCCTCCGGCGGACGCTCACCGCGATGAAGCATTTCGCGCACCTTCGTACCGGAAAGAAAAATGCGATCACCCTCGATGTCCGGGAAGGTCTTGTTGCTTACCATACCGCCCGCCCTCTTGGACCAGGCGGCATGCTCGAACTTCAACGGCGTAATCTTCAAACCGCTCTCGGGCAGCGTATCGAAGATCTTTTGCGCATCGTAGGTTCCGTAGTACTTGCCGACTCCCGCATGATCACGCCCGACGATGAAGTGACTGCACCCGTAGTTCTGCCTGAGAATCGCGTGGAGTATCGCCTCACGCGGGCCCGAGTAACGCATCGCCGCCGGCAGCACCGAAAGCATCGTGTGATCGGGATGGTAATACCCCTTCATAAGCACTTCATAGCACTCCATGCGCACCTCGGGTGGAATGTCGCCGTCTTTCGTCGCGCCCATTAAGGGGTGAATAAGCAGCCCGTCGCATATTTCCTGCGCGCATTTCGTAAGATATTCGTGCGCCCGGTGGATTGGATTGCGCGTCTGAAACGCCACGACCGTCTTCCATCCACGCTCGGCAAACGCCGCACGCGTCTGAGCGGGGGTGAGCCGGTGGTCGACGAACATCGGGTCGTGTCGCGGCGTGACCACGTCAACCTTGCCGGCTAAACACACCGCACCCGATCCCATCACCATCTTGACACCGGGATGCTCGATATCCTCCGTACCAAAGCACTTGGACGCCTGCAGTTTCTTGTCCTGCTCGTACTTCTCCGACACGTTCAAATAACCCAACAAACGACCAGCGTCATCGTTGAGCTGCACGATGTCACCCGGACTGATCTTGTCCGCCGTGGCGGTATCGACCGCGCAGGTGATCGGCAGGGGCCACACCACGCCGCTCGTGAGCGTTTTGTTCTCGCAAATGCTGGTATAATCATCCTGTCCGACGAACCCTTCAAGCGGGCTCATCGCTCCGACGGCGATCATCTCCAGATCGCACTGCTCCCACGATGACAGCGTAATAGCCACAGCCGGTGCCGACGAACGCTCCGTCGCGCCGGTTCGGTCGATCAGACGTCCACCATGCGGCGGCGCTAGCTCAGAACTCATGCGTCTTTCCTTTTCGATCAAGATTCCCGTTTACATCCAACGGCGGGCATTCCAGGCACCGCTTGCCCGAACCACGTCCCAAGATGGTAGAACGCCAGCGTAGGAACAACCGGGCATCATTGCAAGTCCCGCTTCACCGAACGCATCCGGTAGCTCGATCCCCGCGTTTGCCATTCTCCCTACCCGTTTTGAGTACGGACCTCACTATGGCGAGGCGTGCGACGCGACGTACAATCGTGCCGGTGCATTGTCACACCTTGTCGCTGGAAGGCATCGACAAGCAGCAGCTTGCCCGTGATGGAGTTTGCCAGAACACGGGCAAACGAGTTTGCCCATGCCACACCTGGAATGAGGTGTGTCTGAGTGCCAGGCGGCCTGCGTTGAATATGGAAAAGGAGTTTGATGGTGCGTCGACGGAAACCGGTTATCGGAATCATGGGCGGACACAGGGCGTCGGCGTCGGTTATCGAGATGGCCCACGAGTTAGGCAGGCTCGTCGCGCAGCGTGGATGGATATTGCTGAACGGTGGTCGCAACACGGGCGTCATGGCCGCTTCCGCGCGGGGCGCCCGGGAGGCGGGCGGCATGGTGGTGGGCATTCTCCCCGGCCACACCGACCACGGCGCGTCACCCGATTTGGATATCGTGATTCCCACCGGGTTCGGCGAAGGGCGTAACCTCATCAACATCCACGCCAGCGACGTGGTCATAGCCTGCCCCGGTTCGCTGGGCACGCTGTCCGAGGTCGTTTTCGCGCTGAAGTTCCACAAGCCGGTCATCCTGTTGGGCTTCGACCCCGGCTCAGCCCTCGACCAATATCGGCGTACCGGGCAACTCCGGGAAGCGCGTGATCCGTCCGATGCCGTGTGCCAGGCGGGGGCGTGGCTTGAGCGAACCGACGGCAAGCACGAGTAACCGCCGGTTCGCAGATGCCCGTGACACCAAACCGCCAGATCGGGCCGAAGACGCCCCACCCATCTGACGATAGAGACGCACGGTGACAAGGTAGCCCGGATAGCGCGGCGTGGCCTGGTCCCATTCTCCGGTTGGGCAAACATTTTGGATCGACCCAGGTTGCAATCATTCTCAAGATCAATGGTTGCCACACCGTTTTTTGCGACCGCCGGTTCTGTCACGGACGCTACAACACGCTTCATTTTTCTGTTCGTCGGACACCCGGCGTCTCGTAGAATAAAGTCGCCGGATTAATGCCTTTGTGAACCTCAGCTATGACGTCCAGCACGATCACGCCCGTCAGAACGACCATCGTCGCCGCCCTCTGCTGGCTCGGTTGCACCGGTTGCGGGAATCAGTTCCAGACCGCGAACGCGCCGCTTTTTGTCACCCAAGTGAGTATCAGCGGTGAGTCGATCGGCGACGTCATCATCGACACGGGCGGCGGCTACGAGCTCATGCTGCGCAACCGTTACGGGCTGCGTGTCGTGGACGAAGCCGACGTTCTGGCCTTTGCCGGCCAGGCTCGTGTTGGGATCACCGAACCCTTTTCTTTCCTTGTGGGCGGCGTCGAGGCGACGGCCGACGCAGCGATCGTCGGACGATCAATTTGCGATTGCAACGGGCTGGGCTTCTTTTTCTTCCGCAAGTCGGGACTCATACTCGGGTTGGATTACGCCAGTGGCCAAGTCCGGTTCGATCGGCAGGAGCCGACCGGCGGTGTCCGTATCACCTTTACCTTACCCCCGTCAAACCTGACCGATTTCGACAGCGCGTTCATTGAGGTGGATGTAACAAACGGGCAGCGCACGCGCTCCGTGCTCGCCCTGCTCGACACGGGCACCAACGGGACGGTGCTGCGGCGCGGATTCATAGGCGACGCACCGCCATTATCCCCGAATCGTCAGTCGGTCACGATCGTTCGCCCGGAATTCGGTGCGGTGGCGCTTCGTGCCGCATTGTTCGACACGCCGGGTCTTCCCGATCTCATCATCGGCACCGACGTGATGCGCGCCTGGGCCGACCGATGGTATTTCAGGTTTGATCGCGAGGGCGGCGCGGTGATCGTATTCCCGCGCACCGCGTCATCGTCCGGGCTCGAGGGTATCGCCGCACGCGCCGTGGGCGCAACCCAATCTGATCGGCGCCTCGGCGCACTCCAGATCCATCGCTGAAGCAAAGTAGGTTATCGTACGACAAATCGACCTCCCTCAATCCGCTTTCCAGAAAGCGGAACGCCCCGACAGAACGCTGCGCAAAAACTGACGATGCTGTAATGCAGGCGCTGTTCCCGTGCAGCGGCTGCATCACCGTTCCATCCGTTGCATTAACTCGATGCCGCGATACACGACAACAGAGAATGTGCCAAAAACACGCTGTTTCCGTTCGCCGGCGCGCCTTTCGCTTGTACTCACAACAAGTGTCAACGAGCACTGTGCCACACGTGATTTGATGGGTGGCATGGGCAAGCAGCAGCTTGCCCGTGGCGGAGGTTGCCAGAACACGGGCAAACAAGTTTGCCCATGCCACCCCGCGACACTCATCAATTGAGCTGTG
>CAZWWW010000179.1:0-6432 GCA_964637715.1 uncultured Phycisphaeraceae bacterium
CGTACCATCATCGAATGGGACAAGGACGACATCGACGCGATGGGCATGCTCAAGGTGGACATACTCGGGCTCGGTATGTTGACGTGTATCCGCAAGGGGTTGGCGCTGATTAACAGAAGGCACGGAGATAAGAAGGCACGGAGGCACGAAGGCACGGAGGCACAGAGGCACGAAGAGACAGAGGCACGAAGGGATGAAGAACAAGGAGACGACCGTGAGCATCAAGACGTTTCAGGATTTGATCGCGTGGCAAAAAGCCATGCAACTGGCCAAGACGGTGTATACGGTCACGCGGACGATGCCGGACGACGAAAAGTTCGGACTGACCGCGCAAATGAGGCGGGCGGCGGTTGCGATTCCCAGCAACATCGCGGAGGGATACGGTCGCCAGAGCCTGCCCGATTACCTCCGGTTTCTCAAGATCGCGCGCGGATCGTTGATGGAGTTACAGACACAACTTCTGCTGATCGAGACGCTGGCATTAATCCCGATCACACCGGAACTAAAGGAGCTGTTGGGCGAAACGGACCGGGTTCTCCAAGCGCTCATTCGCAGCCTGGACCACCTACGGAAGTAAATACCCCGTCGTCACCACCACCCCTTCATACCCCCGCGTCCCCGTGCCCCAACGCCTCTGTGCCCCCGTCCCTTCGTGCCTCCGTACCTACGTGCCTTTGTGCCTACGTGCCTACGTGCCTTTCTTTAGCTTCCATCCCCCCCGAAGACCCGGCAGTCTACGACATGATCTGCGCCTCGGACACACTGGGCGTGTTCCAGGTCGAATCCCGCGCGCAGATGACCATGCTGCCGCGTCTCAAACCGCGATGCTTCTATGATCTGGTAATCGAGGTGGCCATCGTACGACCGGGTCCGATCGTGGGCGATATGGTTCATCCCTATCTTCGTCGCCGAAACGGGGAGGAACCGGTTCATTATCCCAGCAAGGTGATCGAACAGGTGCTCGGCAAGACGCTCGGCGTACCGCTCTTTCAAGAGCAGGTCATGGCGCTGGCGATTCAAGCGGCGGGGTTTACACCCGGCGAAGCGGAGAAACTCAGGCGTGCGATCACCGCCTGGACGAGCAAGGCGGACATCGCCAGCTTTCCGGATCGTTTCATAGATGGTATGGAGCGAAACGGGTACAGCCGTGCGTTCGCTGCGTGGTGTTTCGAGCGGTTCAAGGGATTCAGTCAATACGGTTTTCCCGAATCACACGCGGCCAGCTTCGCCCTGCTCGTCTATGCGTCGGCCTGGATCAAATGCTATTACCCGGCGGCGTTCGCGGCGGCGCTCTTGAACAGTCAACCGCTCGGTTTCTATCAACCCGCTCAGATCGTCAGAGACGCCCGCGATCACGGCGTCGAGGTGCGACCCGTCGACGTCAACCACAGCGCGTGGGACTGCACGCTTGAAGAGGACGGACACGTGTTGAGGCTGGGCATGCGGATGGTTAAGGGTTTGCGAAAGACAGACGCTTGCTCCGTCGTCGAAGCCGTCCGGCGTGATGGTGCGTTCACCTCGCCGTATGCGCTGTGGTCGACCGGCGGTGTGTCGGCGGTCGCGCTGCGTACGCTGGCCCGCGCCGATGCGTTTCGTTCGATGGGTCTGGATCGTCAGCAAGCGCTCTGGGCCCTTCAATCGCTTCATGCTCGTCCGTTGCCCCTGCTGGACACGAAGCTGGTGTCGCATCAAACGACGCCCACCCAACTCCCTGATGTCCCACCGATAGGCACCGTGCAACGGGATTACGCAACGGTGGGCCTGTCGCTCAAAGACCACCCCTTGTCGTTTCTTCGATCGTCATTGACCGACGCCGGGGTGATCACCGCAGGGGAAGTCAAGGACGAGCACCGCTCACCGCTGGGGCGCTGGGTGGCGGTCGCCGGACTGGTACTCTTTCGCCAACGGCCCGGAACCGCCAAGGGCATCATGTTTATGACCATCGAAGACGAAACCGCACGGGTTGACCTGATCGTGCGTCCTGAGGTGTACGATCGGTTTCGCGAAGGCGCTGTATTTGCCAAAACGGTTTTGGTCAAGGGCCGGGTCGAACGTCGGGGCTCGGTCGTTCACGTGCGCGCTTCGAGCTTCGAGGACATCAGCGCCCGGTTCACCGAGCTACCCTACCTCTCACGCGATTTTCGATGACCGGCCACGCCACGGCACGATCCGTTTTCGCACGGCGGTCCGTCGGTACAACGCTAAGACGCTCTGTTGCCGGATAGCGCATTGTTGCTTCGCTGAGCCGGCGCCCGGCAACGAGGGTTGTTCATGTCCCTCCTTGTCGGCGTTCATGTTCTCCTGAGCCGCTGTTCGAGTTTCTTGGCCACATCAAGCGGAACGAGTCGCGCGAGATGATCCGGATCGTAGTTCCCGATCTCCACAATTTGCTTGATGAGCGTGCTCGACGTCAACATGTGCTGCCCGCTGGTCATGAGGAACACGGTTTCCATGTCGCCGATGATCCGGTTCGTCAGGGCGATCTCGAGTTCGGCGTGAACGTCCACCGCGTCACGAATGCCCCGAAGGATCACCCGGGCGCCTATTTTTCTGGCAAACTCCACGGTCAGGTCTGTATAGGTCATCACCTCAACACCGGTCAGCGCGCCGACATGATCGATCAACATCTGCTTCCGCTCCTCCGCGGAAAAGACAGCTTCCTTGAGCGGATTACGGCCGACAGCCACAACGAGGCGGTCGTATAATCGCGAGGCGCGCTCGATCACGTCAAGATGCCCGTGGGTTACCGGATCGAACATGCCCGGAAAAACCGCCAGACTGTTGTGCTTGTCTGCCATACCGTGTCTATCCACCTTACCGGAGTATAACCGATACGTTCATTATAGCATGATCTGTTACCTTGAAGCGCCGTGTTCAGTCAATCCACCGGGGGAAAAAGAGTTCAATCGCCACGTAAGAATAACGCTTACTCCGGCCTCTTCCGGGCACTACCGACATGGTGGATTGACAGAGCCACGCATCCGCAACATCCTAGTACCCCGACACAGCTCAATTGATGAGTATTGCGGGGTGGCATGGGCAAACTTGTTTGCCCGTGACTGTCCCCGGAACAACACGGGCAAGCTGCTGCTTGCCCATGCCACCCAGAAACTCTAATAACCTTCTTGGAAACGGCACTAAAGCAAGCTCTACTCTTGTGCAGCGGTTGAATCACCGTTTCATCCGGCGAATCGACTCGATACGACGATACACAATAACAGACCATGCTGTAGGTCGGCTATGAGCGACGCGACGAACAGCCCATCCGTTGATCTGTCGGTAGATCTGGCCGGTCTGCGTCTTGAAAACCCCATCATGACCGCGTCCGGCACAAGCGGATTCGGTCCCGAGCACGCCGCCTTCATGGACCTGACAAAACTGGGTGCGTTCGTTACGAAAGCAGTATCACTCGAGCCCCGTAAAGGAAACCCGCCGGAACGCGTGTTCGAGACGACAGGGGGTCTGCTCAACGCGATCGGGCTCGCCAACGTCGGACTCGAACGGTTCATCGCCGAGAAAGTCCCGTTTCTGGAGACGATCAATGTACCCGTGATCGTTAACGTTGTCGGGCATAGTGTCGAGGAATATGTAAAGGTATGCAGCCAGCTCGATAAGATCGCGTGCATCGCCGCGCTCGAACTGAACGTCTCCTGCCCGAACGTGGCTGATGGGTTGGAGTTCGGGACCGACCGCACGCGGCTCACGCAGCTCGTCTCCGCGGTGCGGGGCGTCGTCAAACGGGCCCGGCTTATTGTCAAGCTCTCTCCCAACGTGACGGACATCTGCGAGATGGCGCGCGGAGCCATCGACGGGGGTGCCGACATCCTCTCGGCGATCAATACGCTTTCGGGCATGGCCATCAACGTCGAGACGTGGAAACCCATGCTGGCCAACCGCAGCGGCGGACTCTCCGGACCGGCCATCAAGCCCGTTGCGGTCTATATGGTCAACAAGGTCTACCGCGAGGTTGCCCGCCAAGCCGACGTGCCGATCATCGGCATGGGCGGCGTTACCGACTGGCGCGACGCCGTCGAGTTCTTCCTGGCAGGTGCCACCGCCGTGGCCATCGGTACGGCGCTGTTCATCGACCCGACCACCCCGATCCCGGTCTGCGACGGCCTTCGCGAATACCTGGCGCGCAAGGATCTTTCGTGCGTTGGTAATCTCATCGGTGAACTGAAATAACGACAGGCGTCCCCCAGCGCTTCCGCCTCACCAAGGAGCGAGCCGCGGGTGTGTGACAGGGCGGCGGTCACAAAAAAAGTAGGGCAGGTCGTTCTTTCGCCAAAAGGCGGAAGGTTGACCTGCCATGGTTCAGGCAGGTGAACCCCCCGGCATAGTCGGGCGAACCACCTGCCCTGTGTTGAAGACGCCTAACGTCTCACGGACCCGTGAGGTACGCACTCAGTCGCCCTTGGTCATATCCAGGATCTTGGTTTCTGCGTCGCCCTTAAAGACGAAGCGCGCCGGGTCGATGTTGGGGTTGATCTTAACATCGCTGAAGGTGATGACGGTGGCCGGCTTGCCGTTTTCGTCGAGTCCAATAGTCCTAAACAACATGCCCGTATTCTTGTCGAAGTAAAACTTGTACTTCTTGATCCCGCGATCGTCCTTTTTCTTTGACGTCGCTTCGATGACAAACGCCTTGGTTCCGTTGACCGTTTCGTCCCGGAGCAGGGCCAAATCGTTCGTTTTGTGGAGCTGCTCGAACGTATGACGCCCGCCGGGAGTTCCCTCCATAACGTCCGGGCGTTGTTTGGCCACCAGCTTACGGCCCATGGCTTCGCGGATCGTCCACGCAAACTCGCCATCGAAAATGACGGTCTGAGAAATGGTGGCCTTGTTCCCTTGGTTCTCAACTTCAAACGACATCTGCATGCGTTTCTTGTCGTGGTTCTTTTCGTACAGGTACTCGATCGTGCCCTCGGACTCGATGGGCTCAGGCGTACCCATACTCATCTTCATGGTCATGTTCGCGGTCATCGTCTTGACGTTTGACCATTTGTCCATGATTTTTGCTTCAACGCTTTCCAGCGTTTCAGCCGCAGTAACGAACACAGGGGTCGAGCCCGCGATTATGATTGTCAGGAGAACCGAGCGAATCAGCATCGTTCACAATTCCTTTCCCGAGACCGCCGCAGGGGCGTGTACCGAATCGACCGCGCCGCCGATCGCGGCACGGCCTGTCACTGCCCCCAGCGTACCGAACCGCGGTCGCCCATGCAACGCGCCGAACCCCGCCCCAACGTTTCAAACTCGTAAAGTTTGCGGCGTGGCCGACTTACGGCTCGCATGGACGGAGCAAGGCCGGTACGATAGGGGGCAGCGTTGGCGGAGCGGGGATGGTGCGCGATGCGGGGACATCGTCCGTCTCCGGGTCCGTCAGGCAAATGGAGGTCAAAGAATGTTACGTCGGTTGATTGTTGTTGTAGGGTTTCTTAGCGTCCCGGGTCTGACGGCGTCGACTCAGGGCGCCACGCTCGATGAGGCGATCAAGCAACTGGTGCAAGCCCATGCGCGGCTCAAGTCGTATCGGGCGTCGGTCAAGTCGAAGGAGAACCTCGATTTTGGTGACGGCAACACGCTCAAAACGACCATAACAGGGCAGGTTGAGTGGTTGCGCGATGGTGACAAAATGCTTTTTAGGGCTGATTCCGAAATGCACTCCATGCAAAAGTTCAACGGGGTCGAAACGCCGACGCACGCCGAACAAACGATGGTCTTCGACGGCGAGTTCTTTTACACGCTGGCGAATATCATGGACGAGGTTCAGGCATCCAAGGAAAAGCCGAAGCCGCTCGTGGGTGCGAATGCCCGCGTGATCCTCGACAATCTCAAGGATGAATACGATCTCAAGCTGCTCAAAGACGACAAATGGGGCAACGCGCCCTGCTTTGTTATCGAGGCGACCCCGAAAAAAGCAGACGAATCGCCCCACATGGCCCGGGCGCTATACTATTTTCGTAAGGACACCGGCACCGCGGTGCGCACCATCGGATTCGATGTCAAGGGCAACGTTACCTACTCCATCAACCATTATGACGTGGAGCGCAATCCCGCCGTCGATCCGGAGCGTTTCAAATTCAAACTGCCGGATGGCGTGCGCATGACCGACTATGTAAACCCGTAGGCTCCGAAATAGTGTTGCATAACTCATGATCCAACCAAACATCAGCAACAGGGCACGCGCCGGATTCGGTCTCGCAGGATGCGCGTTGATCGCGGCGCCGTTCCTCTTCGACGTAACCGGTACGCTGCGTTGGGTATTATTGGCCGTCGGCGTGATGGCCCTGCTCGAAGGCGCGATCGGCTGGTGACTGACGTGTGCGTTGCTCGGTCGGAGCAAACAGGATTCTTAGTGTAGCGTCACAGGTTAGTCTTAGGGTTCGTTGTGGGTGGCATGGGCAAACTTGTTTGCCCGTGACTGCCGCC
>CAZWWW010000180.1:0-6398 GCA_964637715.1 uncultured Phycisphaeraceae bacterium
TGCGTTTCGTCAATAACAAGATCGCGCAGGGTTTCTTTTCGATAGGCGATAGAATCCCAGATATAGTACACGATCAAGAGCATCACGCACATCACCGCCCACTCGTACCAGAGCCCGAGCGTCCACAGAAACGGAACGCCGCGTAGGTATCCGAGAAACAGCGGCGGATCGCCGATTGGCAGCAAGCACCCGCCTATGTTACTCACGAGGAAGATGAAGAAGATTACCGTGTGCGTGACGTGCTTGCGCTCCGAGTTGGTCTGAAGCAGCGGGCGAATCAACAGCATGCTCGCCCCGGTCGTACCCACGAAGCTGGCGATGAGCGCACCGAACGCCAGAAAGGCGGTGTTCGTTGATGGGTGAGCCGCGAGGTCGCCGCGCAGCGCAATCCCGCCACTGATTACATACAACGCAAACAGCAACACGATGAACGGGATGTATTCGTCGAGGATCGCGTGTTCCAAAACCGACGTGACTTTCGCCGCGCCGTACGCCGATAGATAGTACGTCAGCGTTACGGCCCCGAACGAGAGGGCGACCATGAGCCGGTTCTGATTACTCTCCCACCAATGCTCCGTAGCGGGAATAAGCGGCAATACGGCGATGCACAACAACATCCCGATGAACGGAACGATTGACCACAACGTGGGCATCGGTTCATGGGCCGCGCCGTGACCGTGACCGCCGTCGTGACCGCCGGTAAACGCGCCGTACATGAGCAGCGCCAGGGCCACGACGCCGAGTCCTATGGCGAGGTAGTGGGTGTTGGTCAGTCGCCCGTGCGACGGCTCGTGACCTCCGGCGTTTGGTGCGGTAACGCTTATGTCCACGTGTGGTGTCTCCTTCGGTTTATTGATCGCTCTTGGTTGTTCCTTCTCGCCCGGTCAATCAATGCGAACGGGCGAGGATGCGAGCGCCGCCCAAGTATTGCGCTGTCCGTCGTTACATTCGATCGACCGCAAACACAGGCTGTGCCCACGCCCGTTCATTCCCTTTTTAGAGCGTTTTCTGATATCGTGTATCATCGAATCGAGTCCTCTTACCGGATGAAACGGTGATTCGACCGCTACACGAAAAGAGCGCTTGCTCTTATGAAACGTAAAAGCCCGCGCCCGGGAGATCGCCCGCGCGCACGCCAACCCCCGACCACCGTATCCCCTGTCTATCGGAAACCTGTGGGGCTCAATCTGGCCAAGAGGTTCACAAGCCGCCTCGTACCGCGCCGCGGTCGCCCGCCCGTCCGATTATGTCCTAGGCCGATCTGCCGTGGAAGGGGTCCGGTAAGCCTGTTCGTGTTTGATGGCGTCGGTTATGGTCAGAATCTCTGTGATCGGACCGCGCCGCGCACACGTTGTGCGCCTATAAACAGCGTCACGATGCGCGATCCAAAAAGTCCTTCGGCTCAATGGACAATGCGAAACGCTTTGAACGCCTCCGTTCCCGGCGTGTCCGTTTCATCACTGTGTGTGATGTAGCGGTGCATCGTCTCTCGAACACTGCCCACGAACAACTCGACCTGGTCCGCCGGCCCCTCTGCGACGAGTTCCACCCTACCGTCGTCGAGGTTACGTACAAATCCCGTAACGCTAAAACGTCGGGCGATCGATTCCGTGGTAAAGCGGAACCCGACGCCCTGCACGCGTCCTGAGAACAAAACGGTCCGGCGGATGGGTTCGCGTGTGTGGGGCACGTGGAAACGCCTGTTTTGCCGCTTGCTCTGTTATTGTGTGTCGCCGCGTCGCACCGTTTGACCGAATGAAACGGTGATCCGACCGCTGCACATGATAGAGCTTGCTCTATTGTTCCACAGACGGCTGGTTAGTGGCACGCCCGCGCCGTTTGACCATGTACAATTCACGACCGCAGTCCCGGTATTCGATTTCGTCCATATAGGCGCGGAGCAACATGATGCCTCGCCCGTTCGGCAAGGGCAGCCGGTCCGGCTGGGTCGGGTCGGGGATTCGTGCGGGTTCGAACCCGGCCCCTTCGTCGCGAACGATAATTACCGCACGATGATCGTCGACCGCGAAGCGTACCGTCACCTCCTTACACGGGTCGCAGCAGTTGCCGTGTTTGACCGCGTTGGTCAGCGCCTCTTCCAGGGCAAGCTGAATTGCGAAAATCGCCGCGTCGTCAAACCGGTGCGCTTGAACCGCTTCGAGAATACGGCGCTTGGGTTGTTCAATGTCGGTAAGACTGCTCTTGACGACACAGGTCTCGAATGCGGGTTCGCTGTTGGGGTTGACCTCGCTCATCGTCGGCACGCATACAACAGGCCCGGGCGGACGCAAGGGGTTGGTGATGGCAGCATGACCGATCAGAAGGCGGCCAGCGCACTATCCGTGTCCTCGTGAATGTCAAAAAGCTTGTTGAGACGCGTGATCTTGAACACCTCATAGATCTGCGGGGAGATGTTGGACAGTTTCAGTGTACCGTTCGCGTCAGACACTTGTTTGTTCAGTTTGATCAACATGCCCAGGGCCGCGCTCGACAAATGTTCCACGCTCTTAAAGCTGACGAGGATCTTGATTCCATCGCCGTCAGCCACCAGCTTGCTCAACTCATCCCCGATTTCGGTAATGGACAGCTCTTCGAGAATCTTACGATCCGAAAACTCGACGACCTTGACGCCGTCCGCGTCGATCACCGAAATATGACTATTGCGTTGCTCCGCCATCGCGCTCGGACTCCCGCTGGGTTGCCTGTGAACCAAGATAGCCTCGACCCTAAACAGTCTAGGATTGAAGGCGGCGATGTCAAGGTGATCGATCGCGCCGGGCGGGGCCGACGGATGCTGGGCGTCGTCAGCAGATTCGAATATCGATGAGCGAGACGCGGGCACGAAGTGGGTGCGCTGCCGCTACGTGGGGCAGGTAGGATCAGCAACACAACCTGATCCCTGTTACAGGCTGCCACTTGCCGCCCGGCACGTCGTCTGTCTTACTTTTGTCTGGTCGGTGATTCCGTCTCAGGTCAAGAACAATGTCTACGCCAAGAAACCCTCGGCTACGTTGACGAGTTCTTTCACGTGCTCCACACTCGCATCGAGGAGTTTTTGCTCGTCGGGGGCCAGTTTCACCTCGATAACCTGTTCCACGCCTTTTGCCCCGAGCATGCACGGCACCCCGACAAAGTACCCACCCACTCCGTATTCCTCTTTGCAGAACGCGGCGCAGGGTAGAATGCGATGCTTGTCTTTCACGATCGCCTCGGCCATTTGAATCGTACCGGCTGCGGGGGCGTAGTACGCGCTGGTGCCCATAAGTTTGACGATCTCACCGCCGCCCATTTTCGCGCGATTGATGATCTCATTGAGTCGTTCGTCCGGGATCAATTCGGTAACGGGAATACCGGCTACGGACGTGAAGCGTGGCAGGGGAACCATATCGTCGCCGTGACCGCCCATGAGCAAGGCGGTGATGTCCTCGACGCTGCAGCCGAGTTCCATGGCGATAAAGGTTCGGTAGCGGGCGATGTCGAGACAACCGGCCTGTCCGACGACCCGGTGTGTGGGGAACCCGCTTTTTTTCCACGCGGTGTAGACCATGGCATCGAGCGGGTTCGACACGACGATGAGCACACAGTTCGGTGCGACGCGTGCCAACTGTTCCGCGACGGAACCGACGATCCTTACGTTGGTTTGAATGAGGTCGTCGCGGCTCATACCGGGTTTTCGGGGAATGCCGGCGGTGATAATGGCGATGTCGGAGTCGGCGGCTTCGTTGTAGTCGGATGTCCCGACGATCTTGCAGTCGAACCGCTCGACGGGTCCACACTGGGCCAAGTCGAGCGCTTTGCCGGCGGTCTTGTCTGCGAAGTCCGGGATGTCGATCAACACGATGTCGCCGAGTCCCTTCGCAGCGGCCCAAAAGGCACAGCTGGCGCCTACGTTTCCGGCGCCTATGACGGTGATCTTTGCACGTTTCATCATTTGCTTCCTCGCTTGTGAAAACGGTTTGAATCCGTTCGGCGGGCCACGCGCCGCTCGGTAGGCCCGGTCTGCTGATCCCGGCTTCCGCTTCGCTCACCTGGCAGACCGCGCCGTCGGTGGGCGACTATACCCGGCGCGCACCGACTCGCCAACAGGGCGGGATATGATGGTAGCAAACCGCGTGCCAATTCCGTCGCACGCCGATTCCAGGCCCCTCACCGCTCGGGCACTCGATTACATCAATATCCGTTATTGTGTATCGCCGTATCGAGTCGATTCGCCGGATGAAACGATGATTCGACCGCTACACAAGAATAGAGCTTGCTCTAGGCAAAAGAGCTCGTGTGTTTGACGGACCGCCACCGTTAAGAGTCTGTGGAGGTACGAGAATGTAGCGAAGCGCAGACCTGCTATTGGGGCTGCTTGGCCGTTTCTTGGGCCGATTGTCTCGACGCTTCGATCAGCTTGGCTATATCCGCCGCGTGGGCCGCACTTCTTGCCGTTGCACCAACCGGCTGGCGGTTGGTACGCGCGGCATTCGGCGGCGACACCGCATCGGCTGGTTTGGGACCGGCATTGTCCCCAAACGAAGGCAACCGCGACAACGCGTCGGGGTCGACCGGCGCGCCGACCGGAGTACGATTCACCACCCGAGCTGTTGCTGTTGTTCGCTCGCGAACGATAAGCGGTCGCTCCGTCGTTTGTTCCGACGTGGCGGTGGTACTCTTCGGCTCCGCGGTGATCGACTCATTGACCCACGCCTGCATGGCCTCGGTGGTACGATGCGTCAGGGCACTGACCGACGTCAATACCGAGAGTCGGGCGGCGGATTCTTCGTTGGCGGCTTTGAGTTCCGACAGATGACGCTGTGCTTCCAGTGTGGTTTGTGCGAGCCCCGCCGACACTTTGCGCACCGCCTCACCGACCCGCGCGAGTTTCTTCGACTGATCCACAGCTTGTTGCAAGGCTCGTTCGGACACGTCCCCGGCTTTATCGAAGGTCGATCGGATCGCCTGAGCCTCTCGGTCAAAACCGGTCAGCTCTTGCTCGATCGCCTCCGCGCGTTCGATGAACTGATGCAGCAACGATTCACTCGATTGCGCGAATGTTTGTGCGGTTTCCAAACGCGCGGTGAGCGTCTTGAGCACTTTATCGCTCCGTTTATTCAATGCGGACTGTTCGCGTGTCAGATCGCCCGACGCCTGATGCAATTCTCGAAGTGTCAAGCAATGTTGTTGCGCGTCTGTAGCCGTATCCGCCAAATCGATTGAAAGTCCTCGTGCTTCTTCTATCAAATCACCCATACCGTCTTGGGTTTCACGGGCAGCCTCAAGCGTCTCGTTCAGAGAAGCCACTTGCTCCAAAAGATGTTCGGCACGCTGCTCTCGTTCTGTGAGCTTCTTGGCCTCCGCCGACGCGCGTTGCGTTACGTCGGTAAGTTGGTCACGCACGCACCGGGCCGGCACAACGCCGTCCGACAATGATGTGATGAGCTGTTCCGCCGTCGCAAGATCCGCCTTAAGCCGCGCTGTCGTGGATTCCGCCTTCCCCGTCAGCGACCAGACGTCTTGAATCAACCGCTCGACTTTTTCAGTCGTCTCCGCGGCGTTTTGTTCCGCATCGCGGGCCATACGTTCGGCGCGATCGATGACGTCGCGACCTGAGCCGAGCAGTTCGGACACCACTTCCTGCGTGGCTGTCGCCCGCGCAGTGGTCGATGTTAATGCTTCTTCACGCTCGCCCGCCTTCTCGACCGTTCCGCGCAGCGAGGCATCCAACCGGTGCGCGGCCTGGACCAACAGGTCCAACCGGCGCCCCGCCGCGGCCCGGTCCTGCTCCCCCGCGGTAAACGCGTTGAGTTGTTTCTGCGCTTTCCCCAGCGATTCCGCTGTCGTCTCCGACATCGATCGAAGTGCGTCGATCGCGCTGCGTCCTTCCTTTGTCGCAGAAGCCAACTCCTTTAACGTAGCTGATGCAGCCGCATTGTGGGAGTCGATGCGGCGCGTTCGATCCTGCGACGTATGGACCGCCGCCTCAATCTCGGTGTGGGCGGTGGTCGCCACGGAGGTCGCGCTGGATAGACGGGTCACCAACTCCTCACCCGCGCTGGTTTCAACAGCGATCCTGGCGGCGATCTGCTGACACTCCAGCGCCTGCTCGCGAATTGCGTGGACGCGTTCAGAGGCCTTATCGACTTCGGTAACAGCCGCAGCCAACGATCGTCGAAGCTCCTCACTCCGTCCGCGGTCGGTGTTCATCCGGTCGATCACCGCTTCGCCCTCGTGCGTCGCGGTGGTCAGGCGCTTGACGGTAGCATTCGCGTGCCCTTCCAGGGCGGTGACGGTTTGTTGAAGGTCTTGCGTGTGTGCGACGATACCCGGAATCTTTTCGGCCAGCATGTCGACTCGCTCTTCCGTGGCAGTAACGGAGGCGTCGCACGTCGACCGCAGTTTGCCGATGCGCGACT
>CAZWWW010000181.1:0-6389 GCA_964637715.1 uncultured Phycisphaeraceae bacterium
CCTCTAAACCCACAAGATTCACTAGAATCATACCATATCTAGCGTTGCCAGTCAAAGGCGATACCATATATAGTGTCTCGTGAGTCGCCCAACCCAGCCCACGGAGCGTACCTTTACTCTTAAGGCGGTGTTGGGTAGAGTAAATCACAACGGGATAAGCATAAAGCGGATAGGCGGTAGGGTATGCTGGCCAGCGGGTAGCCTAGGGCTGAATCGCGAAAAATGGCGCGCGGGAGGAACAACGGTTACCGGACAAAATCGTCTAGCGATTTAACCCCCTATCCCCCCATGGAGTCGCCGCTCATGGATATCACACGTTCCGTTGACGCCACGGACCCGCCGGGACGTCATCCGTCGGTGAACGATGAACGCGCTTACTGGAACGACTTCGCGCTCGCCTGCGTCGCGTTGTCCGCGATACTCGAGCGCACAAGACTCCCCGCCCGATGCGACGTCTGCGGCAGGCTGTTCATCTGCAAGTCGCAGCCGCGTCGATATTGCTCAAAGCGTTGCCAAGCGGAAGCAGCCAGACAGCCAGTAACATGTTGACGCCCCGTCGGTTAGCCGGGGGGGGTGGTAGGCGATAGGTTCGCCTGGCGTCGGGTGTGTTGTCGGTGTGGGTGGCCTGCGGGGTGGCGTGTCGGCGTGTGGCCGGGTGGCCGGGTGGCGTTCGGCGTGTGGAGTCCGGGTTCGTTGGCGTGTTGTGTTCACTGGTAGCCGGTAGTCATCATCCCGGCGGTATCGGGTGGGCGTGTCCGGGTGGTTGCCACGTTCGCCGGCGGGGTGTGTCGGATGGCGTCCAGCCGTCCGTGTTCGTCCGCGTGTCGGTGGGTGGCGTCCGGGTTCGTCCGCGTGTGGCGTCAAGCCGTTCGCTTTCCCGGGTATCCCGTCCGTCGGCATAGGTGTGACGCGTGTCCGCTGGTACACAAGGCGGGAGTCGATAGCCGTCCGTCCGGGGTGTGGTGTACTATCGCCGGCCGGTGTCCATCGCCGTCCGGTGTGTCCCATGTTCGTGTGTGTCTGATTGCTTAACGGGTGTCAGATACCCATAGTGGGAAGGTTCATGTGTCGTGTGTTGTTCAGTAATGCGGACGGAGGAGCCCGAGCGCATACCGGTACCTAATCGATTAGGCCCGGTGCAAGAATGCGTCCGTTGTCGCCGTCGCTTCCCGGTTCGGATAGTCTCACCATTTTGCGTCAGGTTTTCGCGGCTGCCCTATCCGATGGAGCCCGCTAACTGCTTAGCGGCCCAGAGTAGGTGTACGTTGGCTCTGGGACTTTATTGCCTGAACAGTGGCAAACATTCTGGCCGAGTCGCCACCTCGGAATGAGTTGCAGCCGCAGCCGCTTCGACGTTCACCCATCGGGAACGGAACGGATTGTATTCCGCCGGTTATGACGCTGGCGGGCAGCGTTTATTCGTCTTAGTTCGTTCGCTTCGCGCGATTCTTACGCAACAGCTCTTCAGCGCGGGCAACTACCGATTTACTGTGAGCACTATCGTCGTCGTAAGTGGAGTCCGTGATTGTGTTCGCTGTGCCGTTGTTATGCTTTGGCCATTGCCTTGCAATGTCGCTTATTTGTTCGCGTTCAATCTCCTCGATACGGCGAAGTCGTTCCAGTTTGCCGCTGTCGATATGACGTTCAATGGCCGAACGGACTAGGCCACGCAACTTGGATGGCGGTATCGCATCGCATTCTACGGCGGGGCCCTTATATCGTTTGCTTCTTGAATCATGTTTTTTGGGTGGCCGTGTCGGCAGTCCCCATTCTTTGATTTGCCAAGGCAACACGGCGAGCCGCTCGAAACTTATGTCAGTCCGCCCGCTGTATCGTTTCAGTTTTGCCTCTATGTCTCGCGGGATATCTTTCCCAGACGGATCACTATCACCGATATAGAACAAAAAAATCGGCTTCGTTTGGTGTTTGAGATTCATCGCCGACTCGTGCAGAAAACTTACCGACGAAAACCCGCTAACCGGCAGCAGTGGCACGCCATACGCTTGCGTTTCCGTGTATAGCAGGTTGGCAATGGCGGTTTTTTCGCACCACACTTCGATATAGCAATTCTGTTCCCGCATTAGATTGCGTCGAAAATGCTGCGCACAATCAAAAAGCATTTGGTGTATCCCGTCGTACATGACGGGGCATCGAATCCATCGCGTGGCGTCGACGATTGAACGCCACGATACGCGCCCTGATTCTCGCAGCTTGACAAGTTGTTTTCCTACGGTTCGATATCCGCCCTTGGTTTTCGGGACGAGTCCCGGCGACACGGCCTGATAATAGATACCGCGCACGGTCCACGGCCCGTCCTTTCCAGCGATGCCGACTAAGGATTGCCGCAGCGAATCCATTTCAATCTTTTTCCGGCGGGTTTTGACGATTCGCGAACCGTTTACGAGATTAAGGGGGCATGTACCCTTAATGCGTTTTTCCTTCGTCCGACGTGCCTTCGGAGCCGCCGAAACCGCGGTTTTCGCCCCGTCCGTGCCGGTTTTTTTGAGTTGCTTCGCCATTCGACGTGCCGCCTTTTTCATCGAATGCCCGCCCTGACAAGCGTTTTCTTCGCGTGTTCGATGTCGCGCTCCCGTCGCGCTGAACGGCGGGGAGCGCGGTTCATCCGAATTCCGCTGTGCAGCGTTTCCTCGTCTTTCTTGCCCAGCGCTTCGATGAACTCATTCATCGCCGCCTTCGACGTCAGCATGCGTTTTCCGGCGCGAAGGTATTTCAGTTTGATTCCACGACACCCCTCAGCGCACCAGCGAAACAATGTCTGCAGTGTCGGTCGGGCGGTTTCGGGAAACAGTTCTCGCGCTTCGTCGAGCGTAAGCAGGCCAGTGTCGTCAATACTTAATGTTTTCATTGTCTCGTTACTCCCAAAATGGTTTTCCTAATGGAAGTATGGCGCATAACCCTTGGGAAAGTGGGGTGACTTTCCCAAGCTTTATCGTTTTTTTTTGGGGGGCGTGATACAGGGACGGGAATGTAACTAGCGGCCGCTTCGATATCCTTGCACCGTGCGGTATGACGTCAATCCGAGTTTATTGGCTATGATCTTGTCAATCGCCCGCCTGGTCATATTGGGATTCTTTGTGTGTAGTTCATTGAACATCGCGACGGCGCGTTCCTTCCGGCTTTGTTTTTCAGCGAGTGTGCCGTGCGTCTTTCGGTGCCCTTGACGTTGTCCCTCGTGAACTTTCGAGCCGCACAAAGCGTCGTGTTCGTGTGGCCGGACACCCAGACGTTCACACATTCGTCCGACTCGGAGCGCGACACAAAGCGCGTTTTCGTCGATGCCGCTTGCCAGTCGTCGCCGCAATTCCCGCAACCAAAACATCGCCTTATCCACATCGCGGACAATCGGCGAATCGTCGTTTCGTACGCCAAAACAAAGGGTTTCCGTGCCGTCCGGCGCGACGAACGTCCGGCGTATCGGCCAGTCGCCGTCGTATCCTTCGTTCCGCAGAACGGCCAGCGCCTGTCCCTCGATGCGCTCGAGCTGCGCGTCGAAGTTCCACGACGCATTTATCGCCGCAGTGTTTTGCTTCGCGTCCGTTACCGTTTCGGGAACGTCTCGCCGTTCCTGATAAATACCGCTCGGCTCGCCGGTATGTCGAATCATCGCTCGCCCTCGCCATTCGATTGTCTTGCCAGTGCCACGCCGTGACACCGCGCGGGTAAACTACCCAAAACCAGCCGAATTGTACGGAAACGATATAAGCATTGCAAGTCGTGAACCAGTGTGGTAGACTGTAAATGAGGGTTTCGCCTGTTAAGATGCTGTTAGGGCTTGCTCCGAAGCCGAAGGTTGCAGGTTCGAATCCTGCCGGGGACGTGTGAGGCAATTCTTGTCGCATAGACTGTAGGGGGCTGGCATGGGCGTCTTGGGCGGCACCAGCTGGCGGGCACTTGGGTTACCATTTGTCGGGAATACTGCGTGTGGTGGCAGGTCGGGCCAGTTGCGCCGAACCCGTGAACGCGTTTTGATACGCGGCGAAATCCGCGAGATCGACGTCCCCGTCCAGGTTCGCATTCATCGCCTCGCAGCCCAGTCGAAAACGCACGTCCACGCCGCTCACGCAATAGTCCGCTTCGTTGAAATCGCTGAGATCAACGCTGCCGTCGCAATCCGCGTCGGCGAAGAGCCCCGCGGACAAGCCGTCGATTGTTCGTTCAATCATCAATACGGGCGCCGATTTTCCGGTCAATAACCACTGTTCGTAGAGGACATCGCCGGTATCGTTGGTGCGGTTTTCATCGCGCAAAAACTCGACGTATTTCCGGCTCGCGGTTTGATAGTAGAGACGCACCGTGACACTCACCGCGCCCGGCGGAATATGGAAATAGGTGTCGTCCCAGTATTGCCCGTCCGCATAGGTTGCGCCGACGGGTGCAGCCTGGACCGAGGCAAACCCCGCATTGGTAAAACCGCGCGGCGGAACGCGGTTGTCTTTGAATATCTTGTTATTCACCGCGAAGTGGAACGAGGGGCCTTCCGTGATCCCGGTGGCACCGGCCATCGCGGCATCGACACCCAATTCGATCTCGTAGGTCTTCGTATCGGGTTGTGTCAGCGTGGCAGAGATTGAATCATAGGCCCCGTGCTCGGAGACGATGTTCAGTGCGTCGTCGTAAAACCGGACGGAAAGCCACATGCGTCGTCCTTCGGGATAACCCGTGGGCAGTTTGTGCCCGGTCTCGTTGGTGATCCGCGCACGAATGCGGCATGTGTCGACCGTGACGTCCATCGATGCGGCGTGCTGAAGCATGTAGGTAGCGCGGTCTTTGCTCGCTTGCAGGAGCCACGGCTCGACCTGCCAGTTGTACAGCGAGTCCATAAGATCCGGCAGCCAGGTATTGCCGCCGTTGAAGTCGTGGGCGGGGACGTCCGGTCGTTCGAAAAAAGGATCGCTGTCGAATGCGGCACCGAACGTGTGCATGTCAGGCATGTGGCAATCCTGGCAGGTGCCCATGATGCCGGTCGGGTCGTTGCCTCCGAAAACGCCCCCGGCGTCAACGCCGACCGTCGCGTAGTCACTCATCAGCCACTCGCTGTAGGTGCGCTCGACCGGGAACATGTCGTATTTGTCGAGCGTCGGGTGTTCGCTCCCGAACGGATTCAAGGCGTAGGTGCCGTCGGGTTGTTTCATGAAAGCCGGATTCCCCACGTCGTGGCAGGTACCGCACATGTCGGATGATCTGTGGAACGCTGACGGGATGATCGGTACCGGCGCATGATAGTTGTCCGGTACGTCGGAGAACGGACCCCGCCGCGCGTCGGTCGCGGAGACGACATAGCTGCCGTTACCGACATCCGCGGGCAACAGACCGGCGTCGGCGAGCGCGGTGAGAATCGGCTCGTCTTCCGGCGGACTGATACCCGGTTTGAACACGGGATCAACCGCCCTGTGGCAGAAATTGCAGGTGACGCCGTCGAAATCCTCCGCACGAAGTGACGAGCCGTCGGTCGGTACGCTGCGCCCCGCCAGCCATCCACCCGGCGTATGGCAGCGCAGGCACAGATCGCCCGCAAAGGCCGCATCCTGGTTGGCGATCGCCATGGCCGCGTGAAAGACCGGGTCGCGAGCCGCCTGCGCCTTCGGACTACCCACCCAACGCGTATAGACGGGGACTTCCTTCGGTAAGTCGCCCTCATGGCAGTATCGGCAGTTGAACGAAGTCAGAATCGGGTCGAACGCGACGCCACCGGACCTATCGGGCTGCGTTCCGGGCAGAAAAAAATTGTCGAGTGTGGTTGGCGCCTGAGCGCGAACGACGACCGCCGTCGTCGCTAAGGTTAGGAAGACGGCGCGGAAAAACAGTGCGCGGCGACGAATAGTTGCCTTCCCTTTTGGCAAGACCCTCTCCCCCCAAGAGAGTGCATCTGTTGAACAGTCGGATGCTTGCCCACCCGCTTTTGGCCCAACGACGAACCGGGCTGTGTCGCGGTCCTTTCGGGTGTGTCTCAGGTCATTATAGCCGAAAGGCCGGGGGGTTCCACAGAGACGAACGTGGTTCTGTCGCGTTCTCGGACCGCGCATAACGAAAGGTGTTTCATCCAGGAAAGAATCGATCAGACGGTCTGTTGGGCCACGTTTTTCCTCTTGTACCGGACCGCCATCTTACCGGCGACACTGTAGTACCGGTGCGCTCGCTACGCGCCCCCTTCTCTAACGTTAATGAATGGAGAGCAGTTGGCTCAGATTACCGGAAGTCTGTGAGAGAGAGTTGCCGATGGCGGCGAAGGTCGCTGCAAACGCGATCCAGCCTGCGAGCGTGAACCCGTTCATCACCAGGCCCGATATCGCGTGGCTCTTGCCGCCGAGTTCGATCCCGGCACGCCGCGCGCGACGGATACGCAGCAGGGCTACGATGCCCAGCATGAT
>CAZWWW010000182.1:0-6372 GCA_964637715.1 uncultured Phycisphaeraceae bacterium
CTCGACAGGGTGACCACCCGCGACGCTGCAAACTGCTACAAACATTGCGGATACATGCTACACCTGGATTAAGAATGCTCTAGGAGTCTGTGTGAGTAACGAAAACGGCGATCACGAAAGAGCCTTTCGTCCTTCAAGACATAGGTATTTGATACCGAAAGCACCCCAGAATGCTGTCCGAGACACGAAAACCGTATCTCTCGGACAGGCTCGTAGCCTGGCGCCGCGCCTCGATCTCCGGGGATGTTCTCTGTATTTGAGGCGTTCTTTGTCTCGTTCGCACTCAACAGGCTGCCGGCTAATTAATCATCCACGTTTCGCCGTCATCGAAGAGTTTTTCGAGCGTTCCTTCGCCGTTCTTTTTTATTGACTCGCGCACCTGACCGGCCACCATGTCCTCATAGGTCGGTCGATCGACGGCACGGAACACGCCGAGCGGTTCGGGGAACTCGGGATAGTGCATCCGGCTGAGCATGTACGCCAGGCTCGGCTGCGGGGCACGCTCGTCGTGAAACAGCAGATCGTCTTCCGTGATGCCGTCACCAAGGGTGACGATCTCCGGATCCATCCCGTTAAGCCGAATCCCCTTGTTGTGCTCCTTTCCAAACACCAGCGGGCGTCCGTGCTCGAGCACGATCGTGGTGTCGTCCTTCGTGTCCTTGCCGACGGCGTATTCGAAGGCCATGTCGTTGAAGATGTGGCAATTCTGGTAGATCTCGACGAACGACGTGCCCTTGTGTTTGGCGGCGCGTTCCAGCACATGTTCTAGGTGTTTGGTGTGGACGTCGATCGCCCGGGCGACGAATGACGCTTCCGCACCAAGGGCCACCGAGATCGGGTGCAGGGGGAAATCAACCGACCCCATCGGCGACGACTTCGTTTTTTTACCCATCGGCGACGTGGGCGAATACTGTCCCTTTGTTAGTCCGTAGATGCGGTTGTTGAACAGCAGGATGTTGACGTCGAGGTTTCGTCGGATGATGTGCAGCAGATGGTTGCCGCCGATGCTCAGCCCGTCGCCGTCGCCCGTCGCGATCCACACGCTCAACTCCGGGTTGGCAATCTTGATTCCCGACGCGATCGCGGGTGCCCGCCCGTGAATGCTATGGAACCCATAGGTGCTCATGTAGTAGGGGAAGCGGCTTGAGCAGCCTATCCCCGACACGCACACCGTATTCTCACGCGACACGCCGAGACTGGCCATCGCCTTTTTGACCTGCGCGAGGATCGAGTAGTCACCGCACCCGGGGCACCAACGGACCTCCTGATCGCTGCCGAAGTCCTTGGGTGAAAGCTCAACCGTTACCGGAGTCGTACTCATTATTCCTTCCCGTTGTTAAGCAAAGTCTCGATCTTGCTCTCGACTTCTTTGACCATAAAGGGTTTACCCTGCACCTTGGTGAGACTGATCGCGTCAACCAAGAACGAAGCACGAATGTTTGTGGCAAGCTGCCCCAGATTCATTTCCGGAATCAGCACCCGGTTAAAGTTTCGCAACACGTCGCCCGTGTTGCTCGGCATGGGGTCCAGATAACGCAGGTGCGCACTGGAAACGTCCAGCCCCTTCGCCTGACAGCGGTCCACGGCCGCCCGAATCGCGCCGTATGTGCTGCCCCAACCCAGCACGAGCAACTCCCCCTTGGTGTTCCCGTGAACCTCAAGCGGTGGAATCGTCTCGGCGATCAAGTCGATCTTGCGCCGTCGAAGACGAATCATGTGCTCGTGGTTCTCGGGTTCGTAGCACACGTCGCCGGTGATGTCTTTCTTTTCAAGACCCCCGATGCGGTGCTCAAGTCCCCGCGTTCCGGGGATCGCCCACGGTCGCGCCAGTTTTTCGTTTCGCTGATAAGGCGCAAACGGTTCACCAGGCCTGGCGTTGGTGATCGACAGCTTCGGCAGCGAGTCAATCGACGGAATGCGCCACGGTTCAGCGCCGTTGGCCAGGTATCCGTCGGTGAGCACCATCACGGGCGTCATGTACTCGATCGCGATGCGAAACGCTTCGATGGCAATGTGGAAACAGTCCGCCGGCGTTGACGCGGCGAGCACACAGAGCGGCGCCTCTCCGTTGCGTCCCCACATGGCCATGTTCAAATCCGCCTGCTCGGTCTTGGTGGGTAGCCCCGTGCTTGGTCCGCCGCGTTGCACATCAAGCACAACCATCGGAAGCTCGGTCATGATCGCCAGTCCGAGTCCTTCGCCCTTGAGCGCCAGACCCGGGCCGCTGGTACCGGTTACCGCCATCGCACCCGCAAAGGAGGCGCCAATCACTGACGTGACAGCGGCAATCTCATCCTCGGCCTGAAACGTGAGCACGCCGAAGTTCTTGAACCGCGCTAGTTGATGCAGCACGTCGCTCGCGGGGGTGATGGGGTAGCTTCCGTAGAACAACTGCCGCTTGGCCAACCGCGCGGCCGTGACCAGACCGATTGCTGTGGCTTCGTTGCCGGTGATGCGGCGGTATTTTCCGGGCTTGAGCTTGGCGGGCGCGACGTTGTAGCGAACCGGAAAAATATCAGCCGTCTCACCGAAGTAGTAGCCCGCTTTGAGTGCTTTGGTGTTCGCATCCGCCACCGCGGGCTTGGCTCCGAACTTCTCCTCGATCCAATTGAGCGTTGAATCGAGGGGGCGCCCGTACAACCAGTAGACCAATCCAAGCGCGTAGAAATTGCGACACCGTGCCGCCGCCCGACCGGTCAAACCGCTGTCCTTGGTCGCTTCCGTGTTCTGTTTATCGATCGGGATGCGAAAGAACTGTTATTTGCTGACCCACTCTTCGTCGAGCGGGTTGGAGTCGTACCCCGCCTTGGCCAGGTTCTTCTTGTTGAAGGCATCGTCGTTGACGAGCAGGACGCCGCCCGGTTCGAGATCCTTGATGTTCGTCTTCAGCGCCGCCGGATTCATGGCGATCAGCGCGTTGACGCGATCCCCCGGCGTGAGCAGCTTGTGCGATCCAAACTGCAACTGAAACCCGCTGACCCCGGCGAGGCTGCCCGCCGGAGCCCGTATCTCCGCCGGAAAGTCCGGCAGCGTACAGATGTCGTTGCCGAAAATGGCCGAGGTGGTTGTCATCTGCGTTCCGGCGAGTTGCATACCGTCCCCGGAATCCCCACAGAATCGAACCGTCATTTCTTCCCGCTCGACGATCGTGGCCGAGCCCGACTTCGCGTTTTTGGTTTGCGCCGCTATGACCATTTGTCCCGTTGCGCTCCTGGGAAAAAACCGGTGCGCGTGCTACGCCATGCGAAACACCCGCTACGCGCCCTCGCGGGCGCCCTGTCGCTGAACAATCTCAGGTTCCTTACAAACAGGAGCCGGAGATAGCAAATATATTTGACCCGAACATCTTGCCGCACACACCCTATCGACACCTTGTCGATCGAACAGTGGCACGCACCGACGATCGGGACGTACCGACCGCGCTGCGTATCTTTGATTGTCTACAAGGTAGAATACGAGCCGTCGTTGCAGGCTACAATCGGTCGCATGCTCAGGAATGAAGGGCAGGGCATGCCGAGGGATCGCGCCGGCGCGCGTCACATCATAAGCAGGTCTCGTTCGATGAACATATACGCGAACCCGGTACACGCTGCGGTAATCAGACCGCCGTGGCGGTTCGCTTTTGCCCCCATCAAACGCGGGGTTAGAGCAGGTGCCGGCGGGACCGTTTGACGGTTCACAGTGTGTCGGCCACTGCGCCGAACCTTCCGCCAGATTGTTGCTCAACCCCATCCGCAGTTCGTCCCACGTTGAACACGGGATTGTATGAAACATCGGCCTCGCATGCAAGGTCGCTTCATGCCCACATGCCCAAAAACCGAGAACCGCACGTCGTCCGTGCTCCGCCGGATAGTCGCGTTGATCGCGAAGCAGGTCGAAGACAGCATCCATCCATGTCTTGGTCCTCGGCGGCAGGCGCGGCGGGCCGGTGGTCGGGGGGGGTTCGACGCCCATCGACCGAACGCTACAATAGGACCTCGCCCGCGTCGCGGCGATACCTGTATGGATCGGCTTTTGAAGGGTAAAGGTTCTGATGCATAAAGTCTTTGATAGCGTCCTAGAAGCGATCGGCGACACCCCCTTGATTCGGATTCGGAGGTTGGAACCGCAGCTAACCATCCCGATATACGCCAAAGTCGAGATGGTGAACCCCGGGGGCAGCGTAAAAGACCGGATCGCCTCCGGCATGGTCGAGGCGGCGGAGGAAGAAGGCCTGCTCAAACCCGGCGGGACGATCGTGGAAGCCACGTCCGGAAACACGGGCGTCGGGCTCGCCATGGTAGCAGCCGTGAAGGGCTATCGCTGCATTTTTGTCATGCCGGACAAGATGAGCGTTGAAAAAATCCGCCTCCTCCGCGCCTATGGGGCGGAGGTGGTCATGACCCCGGCCGCCGCCGAAAGCAACAGCCCCGAGGGGTATAGCGGTGTTGCGGCGCGGCTGGCAAACGAGATCCCCAACGCCTGGCAGCCCAATCAATTCATGAACCTGAAAAACCCCGAATACCACTACCGGGTCACCGGACCGGAGATTTGGGAGCAGACTGACGGCAAGATCACCACCTTCGTCAGCGGGATCGGTACGGGAGGGACGATCTCCGGCGTCGGACGTTTTCTCAAAGAGAAGAATCCGAACGTCAAGATCGTCGCCGCCGATCCGGAGGGATCGATCCTGTCCGGTGATAAGCCGAAACCCTGGGCGGTCGAGGGCATCGGCGAGGACTATGTGCCCAAGACGTTCAACTCGCAGGTCGTCGACGAATGGATTCGTGTCAGCGATGCGGACTCCTTTATGGTTGCCCGCAACATGGCGCAGTTGGAAGGTCTGCTCGTTGGTGGATCGTGCGGAACGGCGATGGCGGCGGGGCTGCGATTCGCCCAGCGGCTTACGCCCGACGACTTCGTGGTCGTGATGTGCCCGGACACGGGACGCAACTATTTGTCGAAACTCTATTCCGACGAATGGATGATCGAACACGGGTTCATGAAACCGGGGGGGCGGTCCTATTCCGTAGCCGACCTGATCGCGTCACGCGCGAAGCGCGAGGTCATTTCGGTCACACCGGGTGATCGGGCTGAAAAAGCGATTAAGATTCTTCGCAAGCACGAAATATCGCAGTTGCCGGTTATGGAGGATGGTGAAGTCGTGGGGTGTGTCCGCGAGTTGACCCTGGCCCGATTGCTCCATTCCGGTACCGACCCGCGGCAGGTTCCGATACGCGAGATCATGGCCCGTCCCATGCCGACCGTGGACACGCAGATAAGCCTCGACGAAGTCTATCGCCTGCTCTCCTCGGGCCACAGCGGCGTGGTCGTGCGGCACGGCTCCGACATCGTCGGCGTAGTGACAAGAATCGATCTCGTCGAGTTCTGGGACGCGCCGTTCGATGAAGCCGCCCGATCCGACGAGGACACGGCGGCGGAGTAGGCCCGCTGAATCGGTCCCGCACATTTGTTCGGAATCCCGAAAAAAGAAGCGCGGGGCCCGCTTGGTCGAGCCCGCGCACAACGAAAGAGGCATAACCATGAACAATCCAGCCACACGCGACACCGAACTGCGTTTCGCCACCCGGGCGATTCATGTTGGTCAGGAACCCGACGAGCTGACCGGCGCGACCGTACCGCCGATCACCGCAACGAGCACCTACACGCAGCGCTCGCCGGGCCAGCACAAGGGCTATGAATACTCGCGCAGCCAGAACCCCACGCGAGAACGGCTGGAGCAGTGTCTGGCGTCTCTCGAAGGCGGCGCGGCCTGTGCCAGTTTCGCTTCGGGGTCCGCGGCTACGACGGCGGTCCTGGCCACACTGGCACCGGGCGACAAGGTGTTGGCCTACGCCGACGTCTACGGCGGCACGTTTCGCGTTATGAAACACGTCTTTGAAGGGTACGGCATCATACCGGTCTTTACGGATGATCCGTCACCGGCGTCCTTTGCCAATCTGGCTGACGTCAAGACGAAGCTTGTGTGGCTCGAATCACCAACGAACCCGCTGCTCCGCGTGCTCGATATCGCCGCCATCGCCGGCATCGCACACGACACCGGGGCGTTGCTCGCGGTCGACAACACGTTCGCCACACCCGCGCTCCAGCGTCCCATCGAGTTGGGCGCGGATTATGTCCTCCACAGCACGAGCAAGTACGTCGGGGGGCATTCCGATCTGATCGGCGGCGCGGTCGTGGTCAACAGCGATACCCTTATGGAGCGTATCGCGTTCCTGCAAAACGCTATGGGCGCCGTGCCGGGTCCGTGGGATTGTTACCTCCAGCAACGAGGCCTCAAGACGCTCGAGGTGCGCATGGAGCGACACAGCGCCAACGCGACAACACTCGCCGACCACCTGGCCGGGAACGCCAAGCTGTCCACGGTTCTCT
>CAZWWW010000183.1:0-6356 GCA_964637715.1 uncultured Phycisphaeraceae bacterium
AGATGATGATCGAGCGCCCCGAGGCGCCGGGTCGCCTTGCCGTGGAACTCGGTGTTGTTCAAGTGCAGGACGCCGGAGCGACCGAGACCTGGATTGACGACGTATTCGCCGCCCACGCATCAGCCGTGCGCGACGCGATCAGTAACCCCAAGAAAACGAAGGCAGCCACGGGGTTTCTTCGAGGCCAGGTGATGAAAACCTCGAAGGGAAAAGCCGACCCGAAACTCGTGGGTAAGATGATCGAGGAACGGTTGGCCAGGATGACACGAGACTCATAGCACGCCGCCGTCGTTCAATTCGCGGATTGAGCGCCCGCGTGGAATGGGCGGCTGAAGGCGACGGGTGCGACCAGCGCTTCGGTGCGGAACCCTTGCCGAACGGCTCACTGCCTATAGGGTGGTACCATGCGAACGAAGGACGCACACAAGATCGGGATGGCCGTCGACGATCTGCGCATGGACGTGAGAAGTGCGTTGACGACCGCAGCGGCGATGGCGTTTCGCGCGGTCGAGCTTGGTGTGGGTACCGGCACCTTCGTACCGGAAGCGCTGGGATCCAGCGGTCGGCGCGAGCTCTCGCACTTTGTGGACGGTCTCGGTCTGGAACTCGTTTCTCTCTCAGCCGATCTCCCCCGCCTGAGCCTCTCTGATCCGAGAACAAGCGAGCAGCGCGTTGACCGCACGACACAATTGCTCGATCTGGCGCGCGATCTCGGCGTTCCGGTGGTCACAACCGGGGTCGGTGCTTTGACCGATGCGAAAACGGGCGAGCCTTCCGATCTGGTCATCGAAGCGCTGGATCGCCTGGGTGAGTACGCCGATTCGCGTGGGGTTCGGTTGGCGCTGCGCCCTTCCTATGACGCGGGCGAGCGATGGGTGTCGCTTCTCAAGAGGCTGAACTGCCCGTCGCTGCGCGTCTGCCTGGACCCGGCTGCCATAGTGATGACCGGTGCCAATCCGCTTTCCGCCCTTGAACAATACATCGAGCAGGTAGCGGTGGTTCATGCGCGCGACGCGACAGCCGGGTTTTCCGATCCGCACGGCGGCGAACCCCGCCTCGGACAGGAAACCGCGCTGGGGGAGGGAGATGTTGATTTCGTCGGTTTGCTCGACGTACTTCGTGAGGCTGAATACCGTGGCCCGTACATCCTGCGTCGCCGTGAAACGCGGAACGCTCAGCAAGACCTTACCGCGGCGCGCGATGTATTTCGAAACCTGCTGGGGTAAGCAGGGCTAGAGCAAGCTCTCTATTTGTGTAGCGGTCGAATCACCGTTTCATCCGGCGGTCTGCCATCCTGTCGCGCGATGGGTCTTACAAAGCAGCAATACGCGCCGCAGCGCTGAAACACACCGGGCTTTTTTTTGTCGCAACCACCCCCAAGGGGACTCGAACCCCTGTCGCAATCATCCCAAAGTGCTGAAAACACTACACTTACGGATAAGGGCGATGTGACTTGGCGTTTTGCTTGGCGCGTTGGGTGCAGCAAGACGCCGATCTACAGGCGGTTGTTGACGCTTGGCCGGTGCTCTCGGAAGTGGTCAAGGCCGGGATCGTTGCAATGGTCCAAGCGACAGGGACCCCTGAATGACGACGGTACGAATTGTGTAGTCACGTAATGTCGTATGCAACCTGGTTATTCATGTACGAAGAACCGGGGGCCACGCAAAAAAAAGAGCCGTGAGATGGGAAACCGTTATGGCAAGCCGCAGAAGCGCGCTCGCGGTTTGGGGAGTTCTTCGTCGTGAGGGTTAGGGGGTAGCAAATCTCTGCAACGTTTTCGATCGGTAACCGTTGCTCGAGCTACGCACAAAAAGTCGCTAAATAGATAAGCGTGATCCGGCGACCACCACCGCGGTTGCCCACGCCGCGATCCGTTCCTATCCTGCTTGCATGGCGAAAGAAACCACCCCGGCGCAATTCGTTCAGAAGTGGACAGCGGCGCAGCTCTCCGAACGGGCGGCCAGTCAAGAGCACTTTCTCGACCTGTGCCGACTGCTCGGCCAACCGACCCCGGCTGAACACGACAAGACCGGGGCCGACTATTCGTTCGAGAAAGGCGTCACGCCGACCGGCGGGGCCTCGCGCGGTGCCAAGGGCGAGTTTGGCTTCGCCGACGTGTGGTGGCGGGGCAGGTTCGCGTGGGAATACAAACGCAAGGGGAAATACCGCGACCTGACCGAAGCCTACCGCCAGCTCTGCCAATACCGCGAAGCGCTCGATAATCCCCCGCTGCTCATCGTCAGCGACATCGCCCGCACCGAAATCCACACGAACTTCACCGGCACGGCCAAAGAGGTCCACACGATCCTGCTATCCGAGCTGGCCGAACCACGCTCGCTCGACCTGCTCCGCCGCGTCTTCACCGACCCGTTATCGTTCAAGCCGAAAGTCACGGCGGCGCTCGTCACGGAAGACATCGCCAAGCGATTCGGCGATCTGTCGAAATCGCTCCGCAGTTTCGGCCACGACCCGCACGTCGCCGCGCACTTCCTGATGAAGTGCATGTTCTGCCTGTTCGCCGAAGACGTAGGGCTACTTCCCAAGGACTTGTTCTCACGGATCATCGAGAACGACCGCAAAGACCCACAACGACTTACGGCAAGAATGACCGAGCTGTTCGGGCTGATGAAAACCGGTGGCGATTTCGGCGTCGAGAGGATCAAGTATTTCAACGGCGGTCTGTTCGTCGACGCCCCGGCCCTGCGCCTCACGGCCAAGGACATCGACATCCTGCTCGACGCCGCCAAACGCGATTGGTCGAGCGTGGAACCGGCCATCTTCGGCACACTGTTCGAGCGCTCGCTCGATCCCAACACCCGGGCGCAGATTGGCGCACACTACACCAGCCGAGACGACATCATGCTCGTGGTCGAGCCGGTGGTCATGGCCCCGCTGCGGCGCGAATGGGAAGCAACCAAGGAAAAAATCGGCAAGCTGATCGAAAAGCGCGCGAAGGACCCCAAAGCAAAGCGGCTCACGTCGATTCCCAAACGCAAGTCGAAGGTTCCGTTGGCTTCGTCGAGACGAACCGGCTCGCGGTCTTCGGCCGGGCAACAAATCGAAAAGGCGTTGGTAGATTACCAGCATCGACTGGCGTCCGTGCGTATTCTCGACCCGGCCTGCGGATCGGGGAACTTCCTGTACGTTGCGATCCAGCAATTGCTCGATCTTGAAAAGGAAGTCGTCACGTTCGCCGCGCGGGGCGAAATCGGTCTGGGCTTGATTCCCCAGGTGCGCCCGACGCAACTGCACGGCATCGAAATCAACCCTTACGCGGCGGAGCTGGCCCAGGTGGTTATCTGGATCGGTTACCTGCAATGGATGCGCGACAACGGCTTTGTCACGCCGAGCGACCCCGTGCTCGAACCGCTGCAAACGATCGAAAACCGCGACGCGATACTCGACCTGTCCGACCCGAAACACCCGCAACCGGCCCGCTGGCCCGACGCGGATTTCATAATCGGGAATCCACCGTTTCTGGGATCGAAAGTGTTCCGAATGCAGGGGCTGGAAGATGAATACATCGGCGCGATGTTTGCCGCGTATGAGATTCCTAACACATCGGACCTGTGCTGCTACTGGTTTGAGCGGGCGAGGCAGGAAATTGAACGCAACAAACACGTCCGCGCTGGATTGCTCGCTACACAAGGAATACGCGGCGGCGCTAACCGCACGGTGCTCATACGAATCAAAGACACCGGCGACATTTTCATGGCGTGGTCGGACCGCGAATGGATTCTCGACGGAGCTGCAGTTCATGTTTCGATCATCGGGTTCGGTGGCGGAGACGAGGGCACGCGGGTTGTCGACGGAGTGGTAGTACCTGCGATCAACTCCGATCTTTCAATCGGTGCGTCAACCGGCGATGCACTGCCACTCCCGGCCAACGCGAGCGTCGCGTTCATGGGTGTCACACCATCGGGAAAATTTCAAGTTCCGCACATGCAAGTGTGCGACTGGGTGCGCGTGCCCAATGGGAGCGGCGATACTAATCTTGACGTGTTGCGACCCTGGGTGAATGCAAAGGCGCTCACGCGCCGTGATCCTGGGGAGTGGATTATTGACTTTGGCACGGAAGTAGATGAGCGGGGCGCATCCGCGTACGAAGCGCCGTTTGAGTATGTCGCTCGAACCGTCGCACCCAGTCGAGCTGCATATAGAACTGGCAAGCGTGGGTACTGGTGCTTTGAGCGACCGCGACCCACAATGAGACGCGCGATAGGGAATGCCCGACAGTACATGGCAACACCGTTGGTATCGAAGCATCGGGTGTTCGTTCGATTACCCGGCGAAACGCTATGCGCGAATCTTGTTATCGCCTTTGCCCGTTCCGATGACTATTTCTTCGGCGTGTTGCACAGCGCCGTGCATGAGTTGTGGGCGCTGCGACAAGGTACCCAATTGGAAGATCGTCCGCGCTACACGCCCACAAGTTGTTTTGAGACGTTTCCTTTGCCGTGGTCGCCGGGGAAGGAACCGCTCGACGATACGAACTACAAGCGTATCAGCGAAGCGGCCCAGACGATCAACGAACAACGCGAGCGGTGGCTCAATCCGCCGGAATGGATCGAGCCGATCGAGCGGGCCGTGGACGCCGAGGATGGTTTTGCCGACGTGCCGGAGGACGCTCGGGCGCTGATCCGTCATTCGGCGATCATGGCGCGGGCGGCCAAAGACCCCAAGCTCAAGAAACGCACGCTGACGAATCTCTACAACGAACGGCCCACCTGGTTGAGGCTGGCCCACGAACAGCTCGACCGGGCCGTACTCGCGGCCTATGCGGCGGTCGATCCCCAAGGGGAATGGTCCGAAGATTGGTCGCGCGTCTGGATCGAAACCGGCGCAGGCCAACCCTTGCCCGACGACCACGAATTGTCCGAGCGGCGTAAAGAAACCGACCAGCGCGTGCTGGCGAACCTGCTGCGGATGAACCTTGAACGGGCGGGGAAATAAACCTGATTGACCGTTAATCGTACCATCGAAAAGGCACAAGACATGTCAAGCAACGAATCGAATGTGCACAGAAGACCAGAATACCTCAAGGCCGTCATCGACATTCTCGCCGAGCAAGGCGGAGAGATGCGATCGCGCGACGTGTTGAAGGAAGTAGAAAGACGGCTGCAGCCGACGACTTACGAGTCGGACCACCTGGAACGAACGGGCTATGTGCGATGGGAAGCGGCCCTTCAGCTCGACACGATCCGCCTTGTCAAGGCTGGGTGGCTCCGAAAGCGCCGCGGTGTTTGGGTACTTACCGATGAAGGCCAGAAGAAAGCATCTTTGCCAGCGGACGAACTTGTACGCGAAGCGGGGGCGCGCTATCACGAATGGAAGCGTGCGCAGCCTGATACCGAGGTGCCCGAGAGCGTAGACGACAGCGCAGTCGATACCGAAGACCTGCCAATGGCTGCACGGTTCGATCAGGCCGCCGAGCTGGCCCGGTCGAGTATTGAAGACTTTGTTAACGAAATGGAAGCCTACGATTTTCAGGACCTTGTTGCGGCATTACTGCGCGGGATGGCGTACTACACGCCGTTCGTTGCGACGCCTGGGAAGGACGGAGGAATCGATATTCTGGCCTATCGAGACCCGTTTGGTACGGTAGAACCTAGGATAAAGGTTCAAGTTAAGCACCGGCAGTCTAACAAGGTTTCGTCGCCCGAAGTGCGCGCATTGAAAAGCGTGCTCAATAAGCAAGGCGAACGGGGCTTTTCGTCTCAACGGGCGGGTTTACGACAGACGCAATGGCTGAAGTGCGACATTCGGCGGTTCATATCGAGACAGTGGACCTAATCAAGTTCATCGATCTGTGGGAACAGCACTATGACAAGCTCAGTGAGGAGGACAAAGCACACATGCCGCTACGGCGGATTGCTTTCCTAGCGCCGGGCGACGAGTGAGACTCATGAGTGCATTGGTGAAACGCGATTGCCAACCGTCAACAAACGATCCAACCGGTGACTCCCGCGACGCGCGGGGGCGGCTCGGTACCATCCAAAGAGCTGTTGAAACAGGCGAAAACTAATGGCCTTACGCCCCGAACTTTTCACCGGGCCAAGAAAGAGCTGAGGATAAGGGCTCGCAAGACTGGTTTTGAGGGGGAGTGGGTTTGGGAGCTACCGACCCAAGGCTGTCAATCCGACACCGAAGAATGTCAAGAGGGCCCAGCCTAATGCATTGGCAACGCGGTGGGAGTGCGGTTCCTGTCCGAGTTGCAACCGGCGGACGTGTCGCGGTATCTTGCCAGGCGACGGGAAGACGGATTGAGCGTCAAGTCGTCGAATCACTACCTGGCCGCGACCAATGGTTTTTGCGCCTGGCTCGTGGAGCATCGTAGGCTGTCGTTAAACCCGTTG
>CAZWWW010000184.1:0-6321 GCA_964637715.1 uncultured Phycisphaeraceae bacterium
CGTCATCCCCCCGGAAACGGGGTTTTTTACGCATGTTCTGGGTCACACCCGAACGGGGCAGTGTTGCCAGACGCGGGCCATCAATCGCGACCTCGGCATCCGGCTTTCGGAACCGCGCAGGCGCATTCATCGGGTTGAGGATGTCCGCGCCTACTTTGACGACCTGGCCAGGCAATATGTTGAAAAAGTCGGCCGTTCTGAGGTGGCGCTATTCGGCGAAAAAACCCCGCACCACATCCTCCAACTCCCGCGCATCGCCAGGTATTTCCCGAACGCGAAGGTGATTCTCGTTTATCGTGACGGTCGGGACGTGGCGGTAAGCCTGCGCAACGTGCCGTGGTTCTCGAACGATCTGCACGTTTGCTTTGGATACTGGTTGAAGTGTTGTCGCCGGCATCAACGTGCGATGAACGCGCTGCGCCTAAGAATACATCCCCTTCGTTACGAATCTTTTGTAGACGCACCGGAAGCGGCCTTGCACGCGATGTGCGGGTTCCTGGGTATTGAGTATCAGGATGCGATGCTGTCAGCGGACGGGTCGGTGCGCGGCGTGGCCCATGCGGAGGCGGACTGGATGGCGATGGCGGGTCGTCCGATCACCCCAGCCCGGACGGGCAACTGGCGGAGTGAATTGACCGACGCGCAGGTACGGGCGCTGGAACGGTGGGGATGGCGCACGTTAACCACGCTGGGTTATGAAGTATCGGAGGCCTCGTGTCATCGGTTCGCACTCGGAACCCGGTTGCGCGCGTTGGCCGCAACGGCGTTGTGGCGAACCGGGAACGCGCTGCGGGTGCTGCGCAAGAACGTATTCGGAGTTGACGAGTCGTGAGCGTTTCCGATGTGAGTGTAGTTATCCCGAGCTTCAACCGGCGCGCTGCGTTGGAGAAGTGCCTGAACGCGTTGAACCATCAGAACATCAGCGGGTTCGAGGTCGTCGTGGTCGACGACGGTTCGAGCGACGGCACGATCGACATGCTGGAGACATGGCGCACAAGGGAGTTACGGTTCGCCCTGTGCGTCGTGCGTAACGTTGAGAACCTCGGAGCCAACCGAAGTCGTAACGCCGGAATCCGTGCGGCTCGTGGCACACTGATCGCGTTTCTGGATAGCGACTGCATTCCGGCGAAAGACTGGGTCGAGCGGATCTCTGCCCTTTTCGACGATCCCTCGGTAGCGGCCGCAACAGGGTTGGTGGAGGAGGACAGCCCGCGCAACATATTCGAGCGGGCGCTCTGGGGAGGGAACCGCGTGCATGGTCGTGGACGCGCGAAGCGGCTGGTAGCCGGCAATTTGTGTGTGCGGCGTGAATGGCTGGAACGCTTCCCGTTCGACGAAGATCTGAAGTATGGTTGCGATGAAGAGGGGTTGTACCTCAAACTGCGGGCCGTCGGAGCGACACAGTGGTTAGCCGCTGACGCACGGGTTACGCATGAGCACCGGTACGACGGGAGGGGCTTTTTGCGTCAGGCGTGGGTTGGTGGTCGGGCGGCGGCGTGGCTTGTGTACAAGTACCACCTGTGGCCCCGGGTCGATCTCCTACCGCTTACGTTGGCCTATCTGACCATTCCGCTCGTGTTGCTGAACGGACCGATGCGGTTTCTGCCTTTGCTCTTTTTTGCCCTGCAGCTCGCGGCGATTCTCTACAACGACATCTGCCGGAAACGGAAAAACGCATTGACCTCGCTTCTCACGCTCCCGCCGCTTATCATCTTCTACCACGTTCGATTGGCCGGGTACGTCGTCACCGCTCTGCGTCTGCGCGCTCATCGGGGCTGCGTGGAGCGCGTATCTTTGCGCGCTCTAGCCTCCGACGCCACGGCCCGCGAGGCAGCACGCGCTACATAGTGCACTCTCTACTGCTGCAGCGTCACAGCTTATTCTTAGGGTTCGTTGTGTGTGGCGTAGGCAAGCAGCAGCTTGCCCATGTTGTTCCGGGGACAGTCACGGGCAAACAAGTTTGCCCATGCCACCCCAAAGACTAAGGTGTGAAAAGCACTACTGTGTGTCGTTGCATCGAGTCCGTGTACCGGATGAAACAGTGATTCGACCGCTGCGCAAAACCCGGCATGCCCCCAACCCGCGTTTCCACCGGCACGATAAGCGTAGCACACGGGCCGTTCGTACTTTTTCAACAGGCCGCCGGTACGGTACGCCGCAGCACAAGGGGATTCCGTCAACGCTCCTTCTTCGTACGAAAAACGAGCAGATACGGCACCGCAGACCGTCCGCTGCGATCCTTGAAGTTTCCGAGCTTTTGTGAGTTCAGCCAAATCGCGTAGGTTTGTCCGGGCTTGAGCGAGACAGGCAATACGCACGTTCGACCGTCCTTGTCATACTCGATGTCGCCCGTGATGTCTGGAAACGCCGCGGCGGATGTCTGGCTCCAGGACCAGCTCTTGTCCATCATACGCTTGGAGAACGTCACGCGAATCTCCTTGAGGTTCGCGTCGACGTCGGTTGCCCCGGCGATGGGCGAAGTTGCGATCACGACTGGTGGCGCGGTGGCGACGGTTAGCTTTTCGGCAGTCCCGGCCCACAACGTTATCGACATGAGGGCAATGCTTGCCGCTATGACCGGTGTTAACATTTTTCGGTTCACGATGTGACTCCTTGGGAGCAGGAATGGCAAAAGGCGAAGGCACGGTGCCCGCGACACGCGGATCGGCCTACCCCGAAACCCCCGGCCTGTCAAGGTTAGTTGGTGGGCACATCGGCTGTCGGGCCTACAGTCCTCGGCCCGACGGCGCGGATGTTCTCGCACTGTCGGCGCGGCGGCCAGCGTGCAAGACACTTTAGGCACCTTCAAAGTGGGGCAGATGGTTCGCCCGGTCATGCGGGGAGGTTTGCCTGCCTCGCCCACAGCAGGTCAGCCTTCCGCCTTGGTGCGAAAGAACGACCCGCCCTGCCGTTGTTTACGACCGCCGATCCCGTCGCGCACCCCGTTGGCGGGTCCGGTTCGGACAGGAGTTTACGTTCTCACGGTTCTCTGGTATGATGAGGCATCGCATTCGTCCATGCTGCGTCGTGTTTTGGTGCAACCGCACGACCACCCCTGTGCATGTCGCACAGCGATTCGATCCTGCGAAGAGAATACCCGAGTATGCAGAAACAGCACGAACTACCGCAAGCCTTTGCCGACCTCGGCGTGCAGGTCCGGTTCCTAAAGGCCTTGCAGAAAATGAGTTTCAAGCAGCCGAGCGACATTCAGGAACAAATGATCCCGCCCGCGCTCGAGGGGCACGACATCGTCGGTCAGGCGCGCACTGGTACGGGGAAGACCGCCGCCTTCGGGCTTCCCATCCTCCAGCAGATCGAACCCGGCGGTCGACTCCAGGCTATCTGCATGGTGCCCACCCGCGAGTTGGCGGTTCAAGTAACCGGCGAGCTTGACCGGCTTGCCTCGTTCACGGAAATGCGCGTGGTGGCTGTCTATGGCGGGCAGAAGGTCGCCACACAGATACATCAGCTTGGCAAGAAACCGCACTTCGTCGTCGGCACGCCCGGGCGGGTCATGGACTTCATCGACCGGGGTGTGCTATCGCTGAACGGGATTCGGTTTGTGGTCCTCGACGAAGTCGACCGCATGCTCGACATCGGTTTTCGCGACGACATTCGTTCGATCCTCGCGCGCACACCCGATCCGCACCAGACCATTCTCGCTTCGGCGACCATTGATGCTGAGATAAAACGTATCGCCGGCCGGTATATGCACGACCCCATCGAGGTGAATGTCTCGCAGGACAGAATCACCGTTGATGAGGTAGATCAATCCTATGTCAGCGTTGAGCGGTACGACAAGTTTCGGGCTATGAGGGCCGTGTTCGAGCAGGAGGATCCACCGATGGTGATCGTCTTTACGAACACCAAACACGCCGCGCGAAAGCTGGCCAAGAAGTTTCACGAAGCGGGGATCAGCTCCACGGAGTTGCACGGCGATCTGTTGCAAGCCAAGCGCGATCGTGTCATGCAGCGTTTCCGAAAACATCAGGTGCGCGTACTTGTCGCCACCGACCTTGCGGCGCGAGGGATCGACGTCAGCGCCATTTCCCACATCATCAATTACGACATCCCCAAAGACCCGGAGATTTATGTCCATCGCATCGGGCGAACGGGACGTATGGGCGCGCGGGGTATTGCGATCACGTTCGTATCCGCGGATGAGGGCAAGGAACTCACCAACATCGAAATGCTCATCAACCGCGAGGTGCCCCAGCGTACGCTGTCCGGATTCGTGCCGCGCCCGCCGCGCGAGGATTTTGTACCACGGAGCGGCGGTCGACCACGACCCGATGCCCCCGTGCGAGAGACCGTCACGGCCACCCCGTCGGAAGCGCCCAAGGGACCGCCCAAAACGCTCGGCGGGCGGTTCAAGACGCGGAGACGGCGGCGCCTGTAAGGATCGGGACGAAACGAACTTTTCGGGGGGCGGCGCGCAGCGGTGGGCACGGTAGGCAGCGGTGGAGGGTGCCCACCCTAGGCACGGATGCACAAGAACGGATGCCCCGTCATGGTTGGCGTCTCACGCTTGTACGAAGCGGAAAGGGGAAACGGGGTTCCAAAACCACGCACAAGACCTTCATTGTTCAAGAAGCCTGGAATCATCCGCATCGTGATTGACGCCGACAACACCAACGGTTCACCCAAAGCAAACATCCCCGGTTCGCCTGAACACGGCACGGAAGACACGCCCATCGTGGAAACCATTCAGGTACGAAAACGTCAATCGGGTCGGCGTCTCGATAGCTGGCTTCGCGCCCGCTTCCCCCGTCTGTCCCGAACCGCCGTCCAGCGGCTTATCAAACAGGGCGACGTCACGGTCAACGACCTGCCCACCAAGCCCAGTTACGATCCAGCCGTGGGCGACACGATCCGGGTGGTGCTGCCTCCCCCCCCACCCAGCGAGCTCGAACCGGTAGACATCCCGCTCGACATTATCTACGAGGATGACTGGTTGCTCGTGATTAACAAGCAAGCGGGCATCGTCTGTCATCCCGCCTTCGTGGCACAAACGAACACTATTGCCAACGCGGCTGCGTTTCATGCGAAAACGCTGAGCGCGGGCAGCGACCCGTTTCGCCCCGGTATCGTTCATCGGCTCGACAAGAACACCACCGGCGTCATGCTCATCGCCAAGACGGATGAAGCCCATTGGCGGGTCGCGCTTCAGTTCGAACGGCGCACGACAAAGAAAGAGTACTTCGCAGTCTGCGAAGGCGTTGTGGAGCTCGACGGCGACATCATCAACAAACCGCTCGCCCCCCACGCCGACACGACGCAGCGCATGGTGCTACCCGGTATCAACCCCCCGCGCCAAGCGATGTTCAAGGAAGCGATAACCGAATACCGCGTCGAAAAGCGGTATCGGGGATTCAGCACCGTTGCGCTGTTTCCCAAGACGGGACGGACCCACCAGCTCCGCGTGCACCTGGCCTCGATCGGTCATCCGATCGTCGGTGATACGCTCTACGGCGGTCACCCGATCAGCGAGCACGACCTCTCCGGTTCGGGGTCGACCGAGTCACTCATCGATCACCAGGCCCTTCACGCCCGTCGCCTGCGCATCGTGCATCCGATCAAAGAACAACCGATCGTTTTCGAAGCCCCCCTGTCACCGCGCATCGCCCGCCTGGTCGAACTGCTGGAAACGCATCGAGCTTTGTAGCGGGTGCCCCGCGCCACACGAAGTCCATCCGCCAAGTGACGTATCCATGCTAAGTCATATGGACGCAACCTGCAAACCCGTTTTGGGTTAATGCTCGGTCATTGTTATTGATGCCGTGACTTGCGGAGGTTGAGTGTGGCGAAGTCGGTTTTCACGAGAAAGTACGTACGCCTTTGCCAACCTCTCGTCGATGCGCGCACCGAGCAGGGTCTTACGCAAACGCAACTTGCAAAGCGACTTCGTCGACCTCAATCGTTCGTTTCCAAGTACGAACGATCCGAACGCCGTCTTGACGTTGTAGAGTTCTTAGAGGTTGCTGCCGCGCTGTCGCTTGATGTTCATAAGGCGATCGAGGAGATCATCTGATGACGAGAGAGTCGAGAACGTAGTGAAATCCATTACCAGTATTCTCAAGCACTGGCAGATCACAGACGGTGATCTCACATCGATCGTGAATGAGAATCCGAGCTTGTGAGGAATGCTGGCCGGCTACATCGCCGAACGAAAGCTTACGGATTTGCTCGCCTGGTCCTTTCACACAAAGACATCGTTGAGTGTAGGTCGCCGATCGTCAAGTGTTGCGCCCGCAAGCTGGCCGAGAGGGGTGCATGACAGTATCGGCGGGTCATCCTCAGCCCCAACGGGGCGACCAACCA
>CAZWWW010000185.1:0-6291 GCA_964637715.1 uncultured Phycisphaeraceae bacterium
AAGACGGTCGTGCGGAGTGGCAGGCGTTTCGTGAGCCGACGATGGGCGAGCCGGACGAGACCCTTTCCGAGGATGAGCAGGCTGCGGAAGGTGGTACGGTCTCACCGGAAGAGGCCTCGCGCATCGAATCTGAAATCCGCGAGATGCTGGCCGACTACAACGCGCTCGCCGCCGAGGGCAAGACGGATGAGTTGATGGACTTCTACGTCGAGTCGCAAGTCGATGTCGTTAAGAACGTGTTTAAGCAGCAGGCGCGTTTCGTTTCGATGATGACAGAGATGCGAAAGCTGTTAGACAAGCAACTGCCCAACGAAGCCGATCGTGTTGCGCGCGTATTTGATGCATTCAACGAGGCCATGCGGGAGCGTTTGGATGTCGGTACGATTAGCGTGGTCAGCGATTCGGAGGCGACCGGAGTGCTGACGGGGATGTCGAGCGGCCCGCTGGTTCGTTTTGTTCTAACCGACGACGCGTGGTATGTTGAGCTTCCGGAAGCCCCGTTGGCTTCAGCGAGCGCACAACTCCCCTCGCTGCTACAATCGTTTGATC
Organism: uncultured Phycisphaeraceae bacterium; assembly: GCA_964637715.1. Taxonomy (GTDB): domain Bacteria; phylum Planctomycetota; class Phycisphaerae; order UBA1845; family UBA1845; genus CAZWWW01. Next base: position 550 of record CAZWWW010000185.1, read on the forward strand.
AAGCCAAGACGGCATTGGCAGGTGGGCTCGCACCGGCAGATAAGATTCTGGACGTGCTTGAGCGATTGTCATCAGCTTTGGGGCAATCCGATACATCTTCCCCGTCGTCCGCAGGCGGAACAACATCGCCCGGATCGGACTCCGCAACCGCGGCACCGCCTGCCGCGGATACGGCCGCGGCACAGCGTGAAACCGACGCCGCACAGGAACCGGCGCCCCCGTCGGAGGCTGTGCTCAAGACGGGCGCCGACGCCTTCACATCCGCCAACTGCTTCAAGTGTCACGGACCGGATGGAACCGGTGGTCCGCGTGCGCCGGACTTGACCGATCAGAACTGGGTCCACTGTGACGGTTCCATCGAAGGGATACTGGGCGTACTTAGATCGGGTGTTGCGAAGGCGGATTTTGATAACCCCGATTTTCCGTTCGACATGCCGCCGGCTACCAACTTTATTCAGGACGAGGACACGCTCTCGGCGCTGGCGGCGTACGTTCACGAATTATCCCAGTGATTCGTCGTGCGGTCTTGACGGTGTTGCGCGAATCAACATGTTCGGCCGCGCCTGTCGATCTTCGTTGTTCTTTTCCAAGGTTCGACGGGCAGGCTGTGGGTTGACGCCGAGGTGCAATGGACCGATGCCTTGCCGGATAAGCCGCCGGTGGTACTCGATTCGGAAGTCGGAACGCCGATTCGACGGCTGGACAGAGATGGATCTTGCACCATGACCGACGATCCGCTTTTCGCGCACAGTCTCGCTGAGGCGAAGTTGTATCTGCTGGCCACGCCGTGCCCGTCATGTGATCGCGGACCGACGCGCTGCGTCGGTCAGGTGGGTGATGAATCGCAGACCGATCGCCCGGTCGTCAGGCTCACCGCCCGCTGCGGTTCGTGTGCTCACGAGCGCACCCTGGACTTTCTCATAGCGGAGTATATCCCGGTTCCCTCATTCGACCTTTCCAAGGTAATCAACCCGACTGAAGATCCGTCGCGCATCATCGATCTCGCCCAGTGGTTGACGTTGGCCACGATGCTCACGGAATCAGCGAAACAAGAGTCGGACAAAGTTGTCGCGCGGCAATTGCGTTGCGAGGCGGGTTTGTGCGTGGATGAAGCGCTGAAGTTCTACGACGATCGGAACAACGATCTACCACCGCCGGGCGCGTTCTTTAACGACGTGTCCCGGACTCTATTTCGCCAACAGCCCGAACGATTTGCCCGGCAACGCCTTCAAGCGTTACGCCTCGATCTTCCGGCGCCCCACGATTCGTGATTCGAGTTTTGTCTTTTGTCTGGTTGAACGCCGTTTGTTTGACGAACAGTCTCGACACGGCAAAACGCAGAAAGCGCATGCCCGCCGGAGAAGCACGAGCTCGAATCAGTGGACCCCGGCCCATTACAGCATAGTCCGTTATTGTGTATCGCCGTATCGAGTCGATTCTCCGGATGAAACGGTGATTCGACCGCTACACAAAAAGAGAGCTTGCTCTAGCGCATTGATCGTTGTCACATGCCGGTCCTTCGGCGTCCGGACCGGTATCGAGACCGGGAAGATCGCGCGGACTGAAGTCCGCGGCTCGGAACGCACAGAGGGGAAATGCTCTAAACGGCGGGCGTCACCAGCCGCGTTTGGCCATCAACCGCGTCATTCGAGCAGGATCATCATACCAAGGGCCGTGCCGGCGGTGGCGATGTGCAACACGAAGGGCGTTAGGAACGAATTCGTTCGGTATGCCAGGTACGCCAGGATCACGCCGCCGGGGACGGAAAGGATCAGTTCGTGCGGGTTCTTGCCGACATGTACAAGCGCAAAGAGGCAGGCCGAACCGAGCACTGCAAAGACACACGATCGCGGAAGCCCGATCCACGACCGAATGACCTCACCACGACCGACCGTGCCGTGGTCTGGCAGGCTGGACTGAAGTACGGCGGTTGTCCCTTCACGCGCCGCCTGTTCGGAAGTCGGCTTCGCGCCGATCTCTTCAATTGCCGCTTCGTTATTCCCGGCGGCAATACCGGTAGTGGTCGGCATGCCCAACCCGATCCAGCGCAGGGCGCGGCTCAATAGTGACAATCCCTTGGCACGAACCGGAGGCAGCGGCGGCGGATGGGGCCAGCGCATCCCCGGGCGCAACACCGCCAGGATCACGCCGTGTAAAAGGAAATGTTCGCCCGTCATGTTGACGGCGTAATATGATAAGAACGCCGCCGCACCCGAACGGCGCAGGTGCGGGAGGTAATACTGGCCCAGACCGGAGCCGTGGACCATCCAGAACAAAAACGGCAGGGACGCAAGATAAGCGACGCCCAGCACGCGCAGTCCGATGCGGTTGGGCAGGCGCACACCCAGGTTGCCGGGTCGTCCGCGCCCCAATAACGCCATAACGGTCCAGGGCAAAACTATTCCCACGATGGCCAGGTAAAGCCCTTCGCTCCATTCGCGTGCGCGAAACACGTCGTGATCCAGCAACGCCCGGACACCGCCCAAGAGCCAGCTTCTTGGCGCGTGAACTGCCGTTTCAACCACAGGCTGCAACCACGATACGGAGCTGACGAAGAATCCGTAACAATAGAAGGTGGCGATTACGAACCCGACCGCGGGACGGATGTATCCGGGATGCGCGTGCCTCGGCGCGTGTACTGAGCTTTGAGTGGATTGACGCGAAAGGTCGAGGCCCATACGCCCATGTTTTCGGACCGTGATCGAATTGGCAAGCCCCGAACCCAACTTCTTTTCGTGATCCCTGATGCATGATCCTCGCGCGGTCCAAGCCGAGGGGAGCGCGTGGCAAGCCGGGCTTCGTCCTCCCGGTAAAGCGGTCCGGGCATAGAACCCGTGAAAACACCGGTCAGGCGTCAGTAGGACGCTGTCGTGCGGAACTCCCGGCAAGGGCCTCAAAAGGGCAGTTCGGCTCTCCTAAAGCGGCATCACGGGCCCGCCGCGGGCTTTGAAACGGAGCGTTTTCACCCCTGCTTGGAACTTCCCGCCCGGTGCAAACGGACCGGCTTGTTGGTGCCGATACAACCCGTGTGTATCGTTGATGGGACGTTCGAGCAGGCCTATACTTTCAGACGTAGGGGGTCACCCCGTGACCGTCTGCGCTTGGGGTGGGGGTCATGCGTCGTCGGTAGGCCCAGTACATGCCGGCACTTCATCGATGAAGATCGATCGTTCCGCCTCGATGCGCCCGTGGTTTGATGGATGATCCGACCCTGCGGTGTGAACCGCTGACAGTGCGGTGGATCGTGTCCGAATGGGCGCGTTCAGCGTAGCAGGGGTCGTAGTAGGTAATCGGGGGGATGGAACGCGTGACGACGGAGGCCTTGGTTATGTTTTCTCATGTACATCAGATTCGAACGCGGCGGAACTTTTCTCTTGTGGGCGCGGGGATCGCGTTTTGTTTGGTGGCTGGGTTAGCGTCGCAGGACGTGCGCGCCCAGCTCGGCGGTACGGATGCGTGCGCGGGTGCGGAAGCGATCTCCGGGTCGGGTCCGTTTCTCTTCGATAACACGCTCGCTTCGATTGACGGGCTGGCCACTACGGCGTGCGATTTCTTCGGTCAGACGCAGTTGGACCACGACGTATGGTTCTGCTGGACGGCACCGATCGATCCCTGTCCCGGCGGATTCATCGTGGACACCTGTGGTCAAACCTCCGTGGACACGAAGATCGCCGTGTACGACGGGTGCGGCACCTGCCCGCCGGTCACGCCGGTCAGTTGCAGCGACGACGATTGCGGTAGCCAATTTCGTCAGACGCGCGTACTTTTCGACGCGACGCCCGGACAGAGTTACGCAGTTCGCGTCGGAACGTTTCCCGGGGTGGGTGGCGGTACCGGTAACTTCACGGTGACCTGCGCGACACCGCCGGCCACCGACGCGTGCAGCAGCGCGGAATCAATCAACAGCGAAGGCGCCTTCCCGTTCGATACGATCGGCGCGACGCTGGATGGTCCCCTTCATGCCGACTGCGCGGGCGGTAGAAACCCGCGAACCGATCACGACGTCTGGTTTTGCTGGACCGCGCCGTGTACGGGCATGGTGTTCGCGGAAACCTGCGACCTGACCGTCGTCGATACGAAAGTCAGCGTATACAACGGCTGTGGTTGTCCCGCGACCGAAGCGGCGCTGATTACGTGCAACGACGATGACAACGCGTGCGGCGTGGATTCCTTGCAATCGCGCGTTGGATTCCAGGCGATTGAGGGGCGCAATTATCTCCTTCGCGTCGGCACGTTCGCGGGTGCAAAGGGCGGTGTGGGCGATCTGGATATACGCTGCGGGGCGCCGACCTGCCCCAACACCGGCGGGTGTTTTGCGGCCAATCCCACCGGTCCCGGTTGCGACGATCAGTCGTGTTGCGAAACCGTGTGCGCCGTCGATCGATTCTGCTGTATGTCGGAATGGGACGACATCTGCGCTCGCCGCGCGACCGGACTATGCACCGGCAGCTACAACACCTGCACGGTGAGCGCGGGAACGTGTGACGCTACGGGTGGAAACGGTACGCCGGGGTGCAGCGATACTACCTGCTGCAACAACGTTTGTGCGGTTGATCCGTTTTGTTGCATCTCCGAATGGGACAGTACCTGTGTGGCCGAAGCTGCCGGTATTTGCACCGGTGGATTCGCGGAGTGCAGCGCCGGAACGGGAAGCTGCCAGGGTTCGCCGGGCAACGGAACACCGGGGTGTGATGACCAGGCCTGCTGCGACTTCATCTGTGCCGATGACCCCCTGTGCTGCGTCTCTGATTGGGATGAAGTGTGCGCGCTTCGCGAGGCGTCATCCTGCGAGTCGGCGTGCATGCAAGGGATCGGTGATTGTTTCGCGGGTCCCGCCGGGGCCGGATGTCAGGATGATACGTGTTGTGCGGAGATTTGCGACATTGATCCGTTCTGCTGTTTCCTGGAGTGGGACAGCCTGTGCGCGGCGCGGGCGGACCTGCTGTGCCCGACGGATTGCCCCGTCGGTACCGTCACGTTCGTCGATCCGCCGGACAATACCGTGTACGCCGGATACCCGTTTGATCCGATGACGCTGACGCCGCTGGGACCGAACGCGTTCGATGTGCAAGCGCCGCTCGGCGCCAGCCCGGGCTGTTTCCGGTTGTGCGAATCGGATCAGATTGGCGATCCGAATGCGATCACCAGCGTGACGCCCGGGGTCGCCGCCGGGGCGCTCATGAACTACACGGTGACGTTGGGTCGACCGATCACACCGGGTGCCGGAACGACGGTCATCTACATCAACAACGACGGGTTCGCGGATATCGCAATCGGCGTGTCGCGGGCCGATCTGGTCGATCCGCAGTTCCCCCAAGGCGGCGGAAGTTTCCCCGACACCGGTCGTCAGCCCGACCAGGGAGACGTGTACATCATCTACGGAAACAACATCAACCGATAGCGTCAGCGCCCGCGCCCGGCGGTGAGGTGTTCAGAGCCCTAAGCGCCAGCGCCGGGCATCCCCAACGTCGCGCCGCGCGGTGGTTCGACAATTCCATCAAGGAGCGAGAGCGATGACGAAGGGCTACCTCAAGTACCGTTCGGGTTACAAGTACCAACTGGCCGACGACTATCAACTCAAGACATCGATCAAGCCGACGCGCGACGTCGATCAGCAGTTCATCGCGCTCGACAAGAAGGGCAATTTGATCGTCAAGAGCGGCTATGCTTGGGACGGGCCTTCCGGTCCGGTCTTCGATACGAACACCAATCTCCGGCCGTCCTTGGTGCACGATGCGTTCT
>CAZWWW010000186.1:0-6284 GCA_964637715.1 uncultured Phycisphaeraceae bacterium
CTCAGCGCGTTCGACGTACCCGACGGTCGGATCGTAAGATGCGATCGTCGACCTTCGCCGAAGTAGAACCGATAGCCCTCGTCGGGAAAACCGGGCCAATTCACCCGGTCATATTTCCCGGTGCGGTATACGGTCGCCCCGGTCACCGGCAGTCCGCCGAGTTCCAGCGGCTTAACACCAACGTTTTGGAACAACTGTTCGGTAGCATCAAGTATATTTCGTTTCTTCGTGTACCCGGCCAGCCCTTCGTATTCGCCGTCGATCGGATCCGGTTCGTAATGGGTTACGTACAGACCAATGTCCGGATCAAGGAAGATGTGCTCGTCGAGCAGCGCGAAGAGGTTCGTATTCTGCTCCTTGGCCCACGCAGCCAGCTCTGCAACCAATATGGCTGCGAAGGTTCCGTCTTTGTCGCGGACATGACCGCCCGTACCCAACGAACGATCGTCCGGCGGTGGTCCACCGAGCAGCGAAAACCCATTGCTCTGTTCGAGGGCGGCTACGTTGATCGACCGATGTCCGTTGTCCATATCTTCCCACGAATGAATGGTTCGATTGCACTGCGTATCGTCCGGGTTTCGCCGACCTTCATCATAGACGGGCAACGCGCCGTGTTCCGTTATCCCGTCCGTATCTCGACCGGCGCTCAAATCCCATATAGCCCGCGTGCCGGCTGCCAGTTGGGCGAACCCGACCCACGTCGTTAATACACCCAGTCCGAACTTGCGCGCCACCAGGGGCAGCAAATCCGTCGTCGTATGGGACAGAACGATGAATTTCTTGGCTGCGTCGCGAGCTTCCCCCGCCTGTTCGACCTCCGCGTTGAGGCGATACCAGAGAATAAGCGTCCAAACGTCGTCGGCGGACAACAGTGTGTAATCGCGGGGCGTTCCGGTACCCGGATGGGGATACGCTACGCGCTGCTCTGGCGGTGTCTTGACGATGACACCACACCGATCGGCATCCGGGTCGGTTCCGATGATGAGATCGACCCGGTCCCATTCGTTTGGGTATTCCTTGCGAAACGCATCAACGGCGATATCAGCCGCCCGCCAATCGCCGGGGTCGGGTTGTTGTTCCTTGCCGGGATCACTGCAAAAGGCGGGAAACATGCCGTCGAGCGGATCCAACGCCATAATGCGCCGGACGTGGCTGAATCCGACTTCGTGCAGCAAACGGGGTACCGCTTTGCGCCCCGACCCGTTGAACGCCGAGTAGCCGATGTGCAGCGGCGATCCGGCGTTGCGAATCATCTCCGGTCGCGCGAGGAACCCTTTCACATGCTCGGCATGCATTGTGTGCAGGTCGATGATTCGATCCTCAAGTCCGACGTAGAGCGCCCGCTGCTCCGGCAGCGGATCAGCCAGTGGCAACCCCTTGTGCTGACCGGATGCTATACGGCGACCGTGCTCATTCTTAACGCCGCCCAGAAACCACAGCTTCTCCCGCGGCGCGTCGGACAGGACCATCGTCTTGATGTCGTCGAACGTCGTCGTTTGGATATATTCTTCATAGAGCGTGGCCCGCTCAGCCGGGTCAAACTGTGAACCGTTCCGACAGGACAGTTTATACCCGTTATAGCGAAAATCGTTGTGACTGGCTGAGATGAACACACCGATATCCGCACGAAGTATGGGTACGCCGTACGTAACGCTCGGGTACAAACAGGCTTCATCGAACAGATAAACGGTGTAGCCGTAGGCGAGAAACTCCTCGGCGATCAATCGGGCAAAATCCGCCCCGCGCACGCGACTGTCGAACCCGATGACGGCTCGCTCAAGCTTTGGGCTTCGTGCACAACCGAACCGCGCAACGCCGGCTGTCGTCAGCAGATACGTGACATCGTTGATCGTGTTGGGCCCTTTGATGATCGGCGCGTGGATGCCCTCTTCCTTAAGCCGCAGCACCTCGTCGCGATTCGCCCCCATCTTCTCGCGGATGCCGCCGGTGCCAAAAGCGACGTCGCGCGAGAAGGCATTGGTCAGGGCGACCCATCGCGCTTCGGCGATCGCCTCGCGCAGCCCGTCGCGCAATCCGGGGGACAGGCGATCGAGCACTTCGGCGGTTAGCCATTTTTGCAGGTTCGGCATGGTGCGCGCGACGGCTGCGTCGTAGTAGGTACCCGTGATCGCGCCGGAGGCCCGCTCACTTTCGAGGTAGGCGCCGATACTCGCCTCCGCTCGGATCAGGAGTTGTTCATCTTGGGTCATGTGAAATCAGCCCCACTCATACATGCGGCGAGAATCACCAACCGAACCGGGGATGCCCCTCGTAGGCCTCGTCGCCGGTTTGAGCCTATGACTGGCTCCGTACTTCGTCAATCGGGACGCATCCTGCCGGGTGCATCGTGCATCCCGCCGCATAGTGGGCGGGATCACAAGCCTCACCACGATGCGAGAAATAGGTATCAGCCTCGCAGGGTTGTTCGATTCGCTGTAATCCAACGGTATCGAGCGTGCGACCGTAATCGCGCGATTCACGAAACATGGTACTCGTGCAGCGTCACAGCTTATTCTTAGGGCTCGTTGTGGGTGGCATGGGCAAGCAGCAGCTTGCCCGTGTCGTTCCGGGGGCAGCCACGGGCAAACAAGTTTGCCCATGCCACCCCAAAAACAAGCTGTGGCAAAGCACTAGGCGAGGCGGGATTCGAACCCGCACGAGGTTACCCCCAGGGGATTTTAAATCCCCAGCGTCTGCCATTCCGCCACTCGCCCTGCCCTTACGAGAGATAATCGATCGTTGTGCATGAGGCAATGCGGGGTAGAGGCACGGAGGCACGGAGGTACGGAACCACGGAAACACGAAGGCACGGAGGCACGGAGGCACGAAGGCACCACGGAGGCACGAAGGCACGAAGGCATACGGGGCTGTGCGGTGGTCGATCGATGCCGCGGGCATGATCGCCAGACAAGGCGCGCTTCGGACTGTTAGCACTTTGGGGCTTGTCCGCGTTGTCTTACCGCGCACCCTTGATATGCCGACCCGGACCGGGCAGCTTGGGGCATGTTTCGTCTACCGGTTTGCACGGCGACGTGATCGACAACGAGTAGGGACCGGAATCCTGCGGTGTCTTGGAAGCAACCTGTACCCAATACAGGGTGCCCACGTCAAGCCCCCCGACGCAGATGCGTGCGTTCCGCCCGTCCGTTCCACAGCCCTCGAAGTCGTCGGCGCAGGCAATCGTGCGCAGGGTTTCGCACACGCGCGATCGAGACGATCGGTCGCGCGCCTCGTAGATGCCAAGCAACGTATCGGAAGCGTCACTGGCGCAGGTGCTGAGTTCCGCCGAGGAATGCGTAGCGACGAATCGATACCACACCGTTGCGTACCCCTGGCGACGGAACCCGGCGCTGTTGCAGCAAAACCCGGGGTCATCGGATGATTCAGAGGCGAGCAGGGCCTCCGCATGTGCCGTGTCACCCGGGTAGAGGAGCGGGGCGTTGCTGCATACGTCGTTCGATGCCACCGTCCGACACTCGTCGGGTACGCCGTCGAGATCTTCGTCGGGCGAGGTGCCGCTGGTGATGTCGCACGTGTCGGGTACGAGATTCCCGTTGCAGTCACTATCGATCTTGATGGTATACGCCGACCCCGTGCCCACACCGAAATCATCGTTTCCCCGCGCGCCCACGATCGCCCACGAGCCGCTGACGCCGACAGCCGCTCCGAACGCGTCGAACTTGTCGGCGTCGGGCGCCGATTGCTTACCCTGCGCCACCCAGCCGATTCCGTCATAGCGAAACAGATAGATGGCCCCTTCGTCGCCCACCGGGGAGACGCCCTGTGCTGTGTCGCTTGACGCACCAACGACGATCTCATCTCCGTCGATGTCAACAGCCGCACCGAAGAAGGCGTTGTTTTCGGGAAGCGGTGACGTAAGCTTCGCCTGCTGCCGCCACCCCTTACCGTCGTGGGCGAACACATAGGCCGCACCGCGATCCAAATCTTGATCCACGACCTCGAACGGACCGGTTACGGTTCCCTCGTCACGAAAAGCGCCCACGACGATACGTTCCTCGTCCATCGCTACGCTCAACCCGAACCGCGCCCGTGGTTCCGCGTCCAGCGCCAGTATCTTTTGCTCCAGGATCCAGCGACCGTCGTTCAGCCGGAACACATACGCCGAACCGGGGCTTTCGATGTCAAGGTCGTCGTCGAATATCGACCCAACGACGAGGCGATCGCCATTGATCGCCACACTGATCCCGAATCGGTCCCCCTCCGCCGCATCCGGTGCCCGCAGCTTCGCTTCGTGGAACCACGTTCCGAGATCCAGTCGATAAACGTGCACCGATCCCGAACTCGTACCATCATCGTCATCGAGATTGGCGCCGACGACCAACCGATCGCCGCTGATCGCCACGTCTTCGCCAAAAAGATCGTCGTTGGCCCCATCACCGGCCAACAGCTTCGTGACCTCCCGCCACCCCGCGGGTTCCCGATGAAACAGATAAACCGCACCAACACGCACGTTGTTTTCCCGTCGGCGCGAGGCCCCGACGGCAATCCAATCGCCGTCGATCGCGACGTCGCTTCCGAAACGATCGTGCGCGTTGGCGTCCGACGCCACCAGCTTGGTGTCCTGTACCCAGGTATCGCCGTCGCGGCGGAAGACGTAGGCGGCGCCGGTGAACTGCCCGTGGCTCTGATCCCCGTTAGCCCCGAGGACCAGATAGTCGCCGTCGATCGCCACCGCGCGTCCGGTCGCCTGCCGCTCCCCGGGATCGTTCACGACGATCTGTTCGCTCACGACGCCGCGCCGGTCGCAGGAATCGGGTATGCCGTTGCCGTTGCAATCGCGGCAGTCGGGATCGTCAGCGGCGCAGGCAAAAACCACGCACGCATCCCCCACGCCGTCGTAATCGCAATCCCGCTGGGACCGATTAAAAACCGTAGGGCAGTTATCGCAGCCGTCGGGAACAAAATCGGCGTCACTATCCACGCGGTCGTCCGCACCCGCACATCGGTCAACGTTGCCGCATACCCCGTCACCGTCTTCGTCGTTCGCCGCGTCGAGCGGACACGCGTCGCACGCATCCCCCACGTCATCATCGTCGGCATCCCCCTGGTTCGCGTTGCCTGTCGAGGGACAATTGTCGCACACGTCGCCGACGCCGTCGCCGTCCTCGTCCGATTGCGGGGCGTTGGCCACGAGCGGGCAGTTGTCGCACGCATCGCCGATCCCGTCCTTGTCTCCATCTTTCTGATCCGCATTGGCGGCGTGGGGACAATTGTCGCAGGCGATCAACCCATCACCGTCAAAGTCTGATTCACATTCGTCGGCCACACCATCCCCGTTGCAGTCGGGCCGATCCACGTCGATCGTCACCACCCGCGCCGCCCCGGCCCCACCTCCCTCCGCATCGTCGAAAGGCGCGCCGATCACCGCCACTCTATTCGCCAACGCCACACCGGGATCCAATCGCTGATCGTCCGTTCCGGAAAAGGCTGAAACCGTTTCCTGCCGCGTCCATACGCCGTCGACCCGGCGAAAAACGTGGAATCGACCGGCGGATCGCCCCTCGGCGTCTACGCGTTGTGCACTGACGATGGCCACCTCGCCACGCAGCGCGACGCGTTTACCGAACGAAATATCCGGCCCGCCTTTCGCGCTGCCGTCTTCATCCGCGGAGAGCCGCACGTCTTGTGTCCACGCATTACCCTCGCGCGTGAAAAGGTACGCCGATCCACCCAGCGGTGTGGTCGCGCTGTTCAGCCACGCACCGACGAGCGCGCGATCCCCGTCGATTGAAACAGACCATCCGAAGAAATCGAACGCCGCCCCGTCGTCGGGCACCAACTTGGCTTGCTGAACCCAGCCTGCGTTGTCTCGATGAAATACGAACGCCGACCCCGACGATGCGCCGCGCGGGCTGTCCGATCGCGCGCCAACAAGAATACGATCGCCGTTGATCGCAACGGACCAGCCGAATTGTGCAGCCCCGGTTAGCTCATCGGGCGTCAACAAGGCCTCTTGCAACCAAGCGTTCCCCTCGCGTCGAAAGACGAAGACCGACCCGACGTTGAACCCGGCTCTGTTGTCCGCGTAGGCACCCACGACGATACGCGTTCCGTCCGTGGCTACGGACGCCCCGAATTGCTCGCCCCCCGCAGCACCATCGATCTTCAACTTGGCGACTTGAGCCCACGCCCCGTCCGATTCCTGAAAGACATAAACCGCGCCCGACCCCCAACCCGCCCCATCACCACCGCGGTCACCAACCACGGCCAGCCCGCCGCCAACGTCAATCTCGGTGCCGAAACCCCCCCCCCCCCCCCCCCCC
>CAZWWW010000187.1:0-6276 GCA_964637715.1 uncultured Phycisphaeraceae bacterium
AGTTCGGGTCTGTACCCCGGCGGAACCGTCGGATGCTTCATGGGTTGGAACACGACGCCGCAGCCGCTCTGTTTCTTGAGCTCCTCTTTGTCGCGGTCCATCAGCTCGATAGCGGCGGGATCGCCGGTTATGCTCATAAACACGACGGCTTTTTCACCGAACTTGTCGGCGATGTCTTTGTCGATGTTTCCGCTACGGTCGGCCACATAGCGCGCGCCCAGCCGAAGCAGACCGGGCACGTCGGGTCCGATCAGCCACAGTGCGGCGTGTTTAACATTCGACGCTTCAGCGTGCATAGAGCTACCTTCGGACCCTCGTGACGAAACGTTTTCGTCGAGCCCGACAGCTACAGTATAGCGTACGGGCGGCAAACGGGGCAAAAAAGCCTGGCGAGATGGAGCGACAGGGGGCAAGACACTTGAGGCGACTTCAAGATAGGGCACGTCGTTCAACTGGCCAGGAGTCTGTCCGAGAAACGGATTGAACCGATGGGATCGCGGCGGAGCAATCGGCGAATCCGCTGTGAAGTCGCCTATTGCCTGGAAAACCGATATTCGCAAGGTCGCCGGACTCACTGCCAGCTCGGCGGCGCGGGCTGAACGGGTGGGGGCGAGGAGGCCCCTGTCGGCCACTCAGGCGGTTGCGACTTGCTGACTGCGAATCAGCTTCGACGAATTGTGCGTCATGAAAATCAGACGACATTCGCCACGCATGTTCTCCATCAGGCGTAGCAGGAACTGACGAAAACCGCGCGGCTGTTTAATCTGACCAAAGATCGGCTCGATCATCCCTTTGCGTTTGACATCCGTTTCACGACCCTTCTTCGTACGCAGCTTGCGGGCCATGTAATTCCTTGCCCACCGTGCTCAATCAGACTCCGATTCGTTGCGACCGATTGACATGGTGAACCTGAAACGCTACCGTTCGCATCCCGCGTCGATCGGTGACTGCGGGTTCGTCATTAGGTTTTTTCGATGGCAGGGGGCGATCATGCGAACAACCGGATGGAGACGGCGTAGTCGGACATTGGCCGTGCTGTTTAGTGCGGGCATGGTGTTTCAATTGTCAAGCTGCCAGTTGGGCACGTTCACCGCCACTCAGGTGCTTGACGGTCAACAAATCATCGTCAGCCTGCTTAGAAGCGCCCTGCTGACCCCTATTGATCAGCTTATCACCGGTACGGTGAGCGGACTGTTCAGCAACGGGAACTAGTTTTTCCCTGCGGGCGGCGTCGCGCTGGTCAGGGATCGTCGGTCGCACTGACCGGTCGTTGTTCCCGGAACAACACGCCGTCGTTTCCCCGTCGGGGGCGCGTGCGTTGGGGTGATTCGATTTCGTTGGCTTTCGCCGTTTCCATTTGAAACGCAGTCGTTTCGATCGACGGAGACGCAACATCGCTCCGCGATCGCAGACGTGAATGAAAGGGATGATCCATGCGTTCATTCGATTCTGATTCTGCCGGACGGATCAGGACGTTACCGGACCCGGGTGATCGTTGTGCGATGGCCGCGTCGCCGCGACCGTCGCGGTATGGCCGGGCATCCGGAACCCTGTGCTTCGCGTGCTGGGTGGCGCTGTCCTTTGCCGTGGTCGTTGCTGCATCGGCTGATGTGGTCGTCACCACAGACGGCAGCCGTCTTGTCGGCACCATCGAACAACTCGCCGGCGGCAAACTCCGCATCGCCACGGACATCGCCGGCGTGCTCGAAATAGACGCCGCGAAGATCACATCGATTGAATCGACGGACAAACTGAACGTCCAGCTTTCGACGGGGGATCGACTCGTGGGCCCGGTAGACGCCTCCGCTGCCGGTTCCATTGTTCACACAGCCGTCGGCGATTTGAACGTGACCGCCCATCAGATCGATTCGGTATGGCGCGAGGGCTCGGATAGCCCCGAGGTGTTGGCCGAGCGGGCGCGGGCCGAAGTGGAGATCGCCGCCCTCAAACCGAAGTGGGGTATGACCATCGAAGGCGGCGCGCGGCGCACGGAGGGCAATACCGATACCAGGTCCGCCAATGGTCGCTTCGAGGTGCGGCGTACGACCAAAGCCGATCTGCTCAAGATGTACCTGGCGGCTGACTACCGGGAAGAGAACAAGAAACGCACGGAAAACGAATACCGCGGCGGCGTACTCTACGAAAACAACCTGCGCGAGCGGTGGTACTGGTATGTGCGTACCGAATTCGAACACGATGAATTCGAAAACCTGAACCTGCGCGCCACGGCGGCCGCCGGTCTCGGTTATTATTGGATCAAAAAAGAACCCCATGAACTCAAGACGCGTTGGGGTATCGGCTATCGCCATGAATCCTATGAAGACGACGGCGGAACGGTAAACGATGTCGTAACCGACCTCGGATTGGACTACCGGATCGACATGGCCCCCTGGCTTCAATTCACGCACGCGACAACTTACACACCGTCGTTGGAGACATTCAGTAGCTATCGGTTGGATTTCGATACGGCGTTTTCGTTCCCGTTGAAAAAGGACCAATGGCGCCTCAAGCTGGGTATGAGAAACGAATACAACTCGCGACCCGATACCGGTCTCGATCGACTCGACAATACCTACTACACGAACATCGTTATGGATCTCAAGTGGGAGTAGTCGCTTGCCGTATCTTGCCCGGCGGGTTCCTGAGATGGCCGGTCAAGACTGGCCACCCGTGCGTGTTCGATCTTGTTGGTCGGCAAGCGATTGCTTGCGTGCGCCGTGCATCGAACCATGCTCGCAGGCTGTAGGGCGTTCGCACCAACCGGCGCTGGCCCGGTACGATCGATCTATAGTTTGGGCGCCGATACCTCAGCGAGCGCAGCCGTCACACCCTTACCGATCGTTACCCCGAATCCCTGTTCGTGAAGCGCCAACTCCAGTGCAGCGATCGCACCGATCAGATCGAACACATCAAGATACCCCATGTGCGACAACCGGACGATCTTCCCTTTCATGTCGCCCTGACCGCCCGCAATAAGGAAGCCGTACTTGTCCGACATGGTCTTACGAAGTGTCGCCTCGTTGACACCTTCGGGAACGACGATCGCCGTTACGGAATCAACGGGATCGGCTGCAAAGAGCTTGAGGTTCATCGCACCGGCGGCGGCGCGCAGGGCACGGGCCATGGTCGCCGTGTCACGCCAGATTACTTCAAGCGTTGTCTCCTTGAGCCGCCTTAAGTTGTGCAAAGCCCCGCGAACCAGACTGACCGCCGGCGTATAGGGCGCGTCCCAAGTATCCATGGACTTGCGGTAGGCTTTGAGATCGTTGTAGAGCACCGGCGGATGGGCGGCGTCCACCCGCTGCCAGGCCCGCTCGTTGACCGCGGCAAACGCCAACCCCGGCGGCAGCATCATCGCCTTTTGCGAACCAGTGACGTAGGCGTCGATGCCCCATTCGTCCATCTTGACCGGGATACACCCCACCGCCGTAATCCCGTCGACCAGCAGCAGGGCCTTACGCTCGCGCGTGAGTTTCGCGATGGATTGAACGTCGCTCAGCGCCGTAGTTGACGTTTCGCTGTGGACCACGATTACGGTATCGATCCGGGCGTCGGCATCCATCGCCTTGGCGATGTCCGAAGCCCGGGCGCCGTGACCGTACTCCAGCGGCAACGGCGTGTGGTCGATACCGAACGTCGCGCACACTTTGACCCATCGATCGGCGAACTTGCCGTTTTGCACCACCAGCGCCTTGTTGCCGGACGAGCAGCAACCGACAATCACCGCCTCCATCGCGCTGGACCCGCTGCCTGTAAAGGTCAGGCACATCGCTTTGGTCTGAAAGAGGTATTGCAGCAGTCCATGCAGCTCCTTGTGCATGTCGCGGTACCACGCCGTGCGGTGGTGTTGCATCGGCTGGGCCATTTCGAGCATCGTGTCTTCGGGAACCATGACGGGACCCGGCGTGAGCAATCGTGTTTTTTTCATAACGGCAGGCCTTTCCGACTGGAACGAGCACTATGGTTCCGGTGCAGTCGATGCGCTGTGTGTCTCGATGGGGCGCTTCGGAATATCGTTAACGCCATCCCGCCTCCGCGCAGGTCATGCACCCTCAAGTTCAGGTTGAAGCTATAAGGATTGTAATCGAGCGCCGGCCGATCGTCACGTGTTCGCAGGAGGCACGGGTGCGTCACAGGATCGGCAGTCGTAAAACAAAGGGCCGGTCGCTGTTTCGTACCAAGACGAAAAGACGACGGGCCAACGTCTCCATGAACCGGCGGCGCAGGCGGTGGGCAGGGTCCGCCCTGCCGTTATTCAAGCGGGGGACTGACGGTGTCGCTTCCCAACAAACGTTCCGGTCGGGCGTCTATGCCATCTCAACCGGGTCCACGTCGACAATCACCGAGGCTTTCGATCGCAGGGCGTGGGTTTGTTCGAGCGTCCGCATGAGGTCGCGCAGATCGCGGGGTCCGTGCGTGCGAATCAGCAGATCATAGCGATAGGTTCCGCGGACGCGGGTCAACGCACAGGGAGTCGGGCCTATGACGTCGGCGTATTCGAGCTTCATCCTTTCGATCGCATCTCGCACGCGGACCGTCATCGCTTCGGCTTGAGCCCGCGCCTCACGTTCGTCGGCATGGGCGAGCACCACGCGGGCAAGCCGTCTAAAGGGCGGCAACCCGATGTGGCGGCGCGTGCGCAGCTCTTGCTCGGCAAAAGTTTCATAGTCGTGGTTTGCCGCGAGCACAAAGGCCGGTAGCTCCGGAGTCACCGTCTGTACGACCACGCGCCCCGGTCGATCCGCGCGCCCCGCGCGCCCGGCGACCTGCGTCATTAACTGGAAGAGTCGCTCCTGAGCGCGAAAGTCAGCCCCGAATCCGCCGCTGTCGGCCTGGATGACCCCCACAAACGAAACCATCGGGAAATCGAGTCCCTTGGCAATCATCTGCGTACCGATCAACACATCAATCTCACGCCGCGAAAACGCCTCGATAAGCTGTCCGTAATGCGATCGGTGTCGCATGGTGTCACTATCCACCCGCTTGATCCGCGCTCGAGCGAACAGCTTGTGCACGACGTCCTCCACACGCTGGGTGCCGATACCGACGTGAACCAGCTTTTCACCGCAGGTTATGTTCGGGCAATGGGTGGGCGTGCTTATGCGCGTCCGGCAGTAGTGACACACCGACTGCCCCGTCGCGCTGTGCATGACGAGTCCGACGTTGCAATGCGGGCAGGTGATCCGCGTCGAACACGCCGGGCAGAACAACCGGTTGGCGTACCCCCTCCGATTCATCAGCAGAATAGCCTGTTCGCCGCGCTCCAGCGTTTCTCCCAACAGACGCTCCATAGTCCGCGAGAGGATGATGTCGCGCTTCATCTCCGCCAACTCGTCGCGCATGTCGATGACGTGGACCTCGGGAAGCGGGAGGTTTTTTACGCGATGGCTGATCGTGAGTCGTTGGTAGTCGTCGCGCACGCCGCTCAGGTGCCAGGTCTCCAGCGACGGCGTGGCTGACCCGAGCACGACCGGGATACCCAGTTGTTTTGCCCGCATGATAGCCACGTCGCGCACGTGAAACCGCGGTGCCTGCATGTTCTTGAAACTGGACTCCTGCTCCTCGTCGACACAGATCAGCCCGAGGTTCGGACAGGGTGCAAACACGGCGCTGCGCGTGCCGATGACCACGGGACGCTGACCACTTAGCACCTGCCGCCACAGAATGGAACGCTCGGACGCGGTGAGCCCACTGTGCTGAAGCGCCACGCGTTCGAAGCGCGACGCCAGACGTTGTACCAGTTGTGTGGTGAGGACGATTTCCGGTACGAGCAGGATCGCCTGGCGTCCCAGCGACAAGGCGTGACGCATCGCGCGAATGTAGACTTCCGTCTTACCACTGCCGCTGACGCCGAACAAAAGCGATACGCAGAACGAACCGGCGTCGATCGTCCGGTTGATCGCATCAAGCGCACTCCGTTGCTCGGCGTTCAACGAAAACTCCGGTTCAACCACAGCCCCGTCGTGCGCCTCGAGGGAACGCATTTCCTTTCGGGGTTCGATCGCCACAAGTCCCGCATCAACAAGACCGCGCAGCACCGCCGATGATACGCCGGACCGCGCCAACAGGGCGTCGACGGGCATCGGTTCGCTCAACGCGGAGAGTGTGTCTAGTAGGGCGCTGCGCTGAGGTGTCATACGGATGGCACTTTCGTTCGAGGCCAGGGCGGGTGTGACGAGCCGGGCATAACGCACCGTCCTGAACCCTCGCGCCCGGCGAACACTTTCGGGTGTCATGGCTTTGAGCGCGATACCAAGGGGGCAGGCGTAGTGCGCC
>CAZWWW010000188.1:0-6276 GCA_964637715.1 uncultured Phycisphaeraceae bacterium
GCTCGCTCCCGTTCATGATTCCGTTCGCGCGTACACCGCCGCCAGAGTCTGTTTTCCGACCAGACGCCCGCACGCCGCTTTGTGTCGAGTTTTGTCGGATTCAACTGGCCCATCAACCCGTATCCGGCCTCAGGTCCGGCTCCGCCGGTTCGTGACTGACGGGTCCAAGCGGACGGGTCATGGAATAGCGGTGCAGATTCGGTGCCAGCAAGGTTGATACCGCCAAGAATCATTGTTCTTATCCACGGATTTCGACGATTCAGGGTGGCTCAAACACGCCCTGGCTCACCCATCGTCCTTCTTTGTGCTGCTTGTTTAGCGGAGGCGAGGGCGCATTGCAGCGTACCCCGTGTAGGCCGTGATCGCTTTGCAAAGGTACCGTGATATCGCGGCATTGCAAAGGTTCAATCGGTTCGGCGGCAGCGTCGACAGGACCAAGTCCGCGGTGACAGGCCGACGGGTGCCACCGGGACCATCACAGAGACATTTCGCAACTGGCTGGTCACGCTGCGCTGCCGTGTGGTCAGCATACCGCCAACAAGAGCACGAAGAAGGCCTCCGGGTGGCCGGTTAATCCGGTCATACCAGCGTGTCTGCTGAGCCGGTGCCGCGAGCGGAAAACAACTCGTTGGCCGATCGTGTCGCACTGTGGCGCAAAAACAGCGCTTGGGATCAATCTTTGTAAAATGGGGGAGAGTGTCCGGCGACCCCAGCTATCACGCCTGAAATACGGTAAACCTGACCGCCCGGCCACGTTCTGAAGCGGTGCGCGTACCGTGCCGTATTGCCCTCAAGACTTTTTTGCGCTCCCGACGATAGTAATCCTGCCGCCGAAAAATACCCAAGTTGCCACCGTGGCGAAACACTTGGGTGATAGTAGGCGAATGTAATAGGACAAGATAAGCCGGGACTGGATGACCGGCGGGACCTTTTTGACGCGGGGAATCAGTCGCCGAATCGGCAGGAGGCCGTCCGAAGGTCGGACTCGGTAGACGTGGGTTCCCGCGCGGGAGTGTGTCGCATGCCGCCTGTCTCGGTTGTGGATGAGTTTATGAGTCCGTTGCTGTTGGGGCACCGGGTCGCCTGTCGTACGTTCGTTGACAAGACGCTCAAATCGTTCGGTGACACGTTGCGCGTGTATCACGAGTTGCTGTGGCCTGCTATGGAGCGGGTCGACAAGATGTATCGCGCGGATCGCATCAACACGGCGGTCGAACACATGGCCACTAGAATCAATCGGGGTATCGCCGATCAGTTGCAACTCCGGCTGCCCCGCGCCAAGCCCAATGGCAAACGGATCGTGATCACCTGTGCGAACGACGAACCGGAAGAGTTGGGTGCCCAGATGTGCGCCGATCTATTCGAATCGCGAGGGTGGGAGGTCTTCTTTCTTGGCGGCGGCGTTCCCAACGATGAGATCCTGACCCTCATCGGGCAACTCACGCCGAACATGTTGTTGATCTTCGGTACCCAACCGCAGGGCGTGCCCGGTGTACGGAAACTCGTGGACACGGTTCGAGAAATCGGGGTCAATCCGACGATGAACGTGATGGTATCGGGCGGTGTGTTCAATCGTGCGGATGGATTGTGGAAAGAGGTGAACGCCGAGTTTTTTGCGCGCAACGCGGAGCAAGCGATGGATCTGGCTGATGCCGCTGAACCGCGCACGGCTCCGCCGCCCAAACCGGGAGCGCCCAAGAAACGTCGCCGTCGTCGTCGTGAACCGGTGTTGGTGGCGACCGAGTAGCCAAAAACCTTGTTTTTTAAGGTTAATCCGGCTTTACCGTCCACGGAGGTCCCTGGCGGCGGTTGAATGCTTTGCCGTTAAAGGGCATGACGCAGGACAAGACCGAAGATCGTACCGCACGGTTCGGCGGAACGCGCGTGGTCGTTGTTCACCGGATTTCACAGGGTTTGCGACGGTCAGCATGCAGATGTTAGGACCCGTTCTCGATGGTAGCGTGGATCGAATACGCCCGCCGGACGCGCCGTCGTGCGCGCGTTGGCAAGCGGTCGTTGCACCTTACCCCTCAAGATTTACCTTGTTTTTAAGGAAAAAGCGCTTGATTTAGAACATCGGGCGTCGTAGATTCTCTCCGGTTCGCCGAAGTACGGCACGGAAAAACAACGAAAGGAACGAGAGATGGCTAAGAAAGCGAAGAAGAAAGCAGCGAAGAAATCGAAACGCACCACCAAGGCACGCACCAAATCCGAAGTGTTCGGTGAGCTTGCAGAAGCGAACGACCTCACCAAGCGCCAGGTAGGAGAGGTGTTCGATCACTTGGCGGGCATGATCAAGAAAGATCTCAACAGAGGCCCGGGCATGTTTACGGTGCCCGGTCTCATGAAGATCAAAGTGGTCAAGAAACCCGCCAGAAAAGCACGCCGCGGTGTCAATCCCTTCACGGGGGAAGAGATGATGTTCAAAGCGAAACCGGCTTCACGCAAGGTCAAAGTTCAGCCGCTTGCCGGTCTGAAGAAAATGGTCTAGCCGCGGCGAGGACAAGCCGCGCTTGGCAACGCAGCCGTTGGCGCAGTCGTAACCCTGTGCCCGCGCGTTGCACAATAGAGCACGCTCTTTTTTTGTGTAGCGTCTGAATCATCGTTTCATTCGGTAAAACGACTCGATTCGGCGACACACAATATCAGAACACGCTCGAATCCTATAATGATTCCCCCCTTGTGCTTTGAACAAAGCGCGAGGGGGGTTTCTTGTTGATCGATCGGCCGCACCATCTCTTTAGCACAGAGTAAGCTGTATTTCGAGCAAGCTCTTTTTTGTGTAGCGGTCGACTCACTGTGTCATCCTGTAACACGACTCAATTCGGCGATACATGATATCGCAAAACGCTGTAGTGCTTTGTCACCGCTCGTTTTTGGGGTGGCATGGGCAAGCAGCAGCTTGCCCGTGTTGTTCCGTGAGCAGTCACGGGCAAACAAGTTTGCCCATGCCACCCACGACGAACCCTAAGAATAAGCTGTTATTGGGCGACTTACCCGCTTTACCGAAAACGGTCGATGGCGAACGCGCTGAGCGATGCGAGTTGGAAGAAACAGGCCAACAGCAGCCGACCCGTCGCAGCCGTGTTCTGATCGTTCAACAACGCCAGTGTGCCCCACGCACCGGCGACAATCGCAAACATTTGCAGCAGCGCGCCGAACAACCGCAACACGGAAAAATCGTGCTGACGCCGCTGGCGCTGCACCCGTTCGATTTGATCGTGAATACCACCGAGCAAACGAACTACCTCGTCGTTGTTCGTCGATTCGACGTGTGACGGAGCACGCGATGCACGGGCGGGCGTTTCTTGTTCGGCCTGTACAGGTTTCAACTGACTCGGCACGACTACGTTGGCGGCTTCCCACAGAGAACCGACCACCTTCGTCCCTACGGGCAGATCATCCGCCGACTTGTTCGCCTGGCTATTGATAAGCAGCGTCGAACACCCCGCTGCTGAACCGGCCTGCACATCACACAACGAATCGCCGATCATCCACGAACGCGACAGGTCGATGCCCAGTTCTTCCGCCGCCTGGAGCAACATACCCGGCTTCGGTTTGCGCAGCACACTGTCTCGGCGAAACGCCTCGACCCGGGCTTCGGCACCGCTGAGATACGGACAATAGTAGGCACCATCAACCCTTGCGTTCTCGGCACCCAGTAATACTTCGAGCTGATTATGAACGCGCGCGAGCGTTTTTTCATCGAACAAACCACGGGCGATACCGGATTGATTGGAGATAATCACAACGACGTATCCGGTCTCCGCAAAGCGGCGAATGGCCTCGGCGGCGCGCGGCAGCAGGCGCACCTTGGCCGGATCGTCGACGTAGCCTACGTCTTCGATGATGGTGCCGTCTCGATCTAGAAACACAGCGCTCACACTCATGCGATGGCTCGCTCAAAAGCATTCATCGATGATCGCCTGTCGCAGCAGCGGTAGCATGATCTCATGGTGACCGATCACTTCAAACCCGTGGCCCGCCGTGACAGGTCGTGTCACCACGTTGGCATGCGGGCGGTAATGACGCATCATGTCGAAGTTGGCGGTGACCATGGCGTCAAGATCGGCCCCCATATTTCGGGCGACCGATACCGCCTTGAGAAACACCTCGGGCATGACGACCGCCGACCCGATGTTAAGCCACACGCCGCCCGTCGCAGCGCCGCGCGCCGCGCCCAGATCGGACACGACGTCGCACACCAATCTGAAATCATACAGGGACGCCGCACCGATGGCCGCACCGTTCGCCCCGGGGGACATGTGCACGGTGTCCGTCCCCAGGGCAACGTGTACACAGATCGGGATGGACGCCTCGACGGCAGTTGCGAACAGACTTTGATGTCGATAGGGCGCGTTTCGCTCGATGAGCAAGCGCCCCACCGCAGCCCCAAATCCGACGGATTCGCGCTGCGCCCGGTCGGCGGCGGCGTCGAAAAACTCGAGCGTTTCCTGAACCATGCCGAAGCTGCCGTCTCGAATCGTGTCCGCGACTTCTTCGCTCGTTTCGCCCAGCATGGCCAATTCGACATCGTGGATCGCACAGGCACCGTTACACGCCATGGCGCGGATCACACCACGTTGTATCAGGTCAATCAGGATGGGCCCACACCCGACTTTGATGACATGCGCTCCGAACGCCGCTACCACCGGTCGGTCGTTTCGGCGGGCTTCGACAATCGCGCGAACCACGTGACGAAATGCTGCCGCACCGAGCGAATCGGGCAGTGACGCGATCAACTCAGCGGCTGAAGCGCCTCGGGCAGCAGGTCGGGCCAACCGCGAGACGTTCTCCTTGTGGTGCCTTTGCGTGACGGGTCGGGTGTGTACCGCGGACAGATCGACAGGTTGGTAGCAACGGGTCATGGGCGGCTCGCGTTCTTTCCGGCCTCTCACTGCGATTCGAGAGCGCTCGTAATCAGGTCGTCGAGGATTGTACCGTCATCCTCCTCAAAGTCGATGTCGACGCGCACGACCGCTATGCCGTTCCGGGCAAGCCCGGTCAGCGCACGCAGTTTCATCGCGTCCTTCTCCGTGGTGATGAGCACGTCATGCGCGGAAAATCCGCCGCCCCGCCGCAGCCCCTCGATGTCGCGGACCCGGTAGCGATAATGATCGGGCCACCACCTGTGCCCAACCACCTCAACGCCCAGCCCGCGCACCGTGTTCAAAAAGCTTTGCGGTTGTGCGATCCCGGCGAACAGAACCGCACGCTTTCCCTGAAGGGGTTCGCCAACCGGCGTGCCGTCGAGCTGCTCAACGGCACTGACGCGATGTCGACTCCGCAGAACGGGCATGTCGGAGCGAACACCTGCAACTCGTTCTCGAATGTGTTCGAGGGTGTGTTCAGGAACCTGATCGCACCGGGTGATAACGACCACGTCAGCGCGGGTGAGTGCGGCGACCGGTTCGCGCAGCAATCCCCGAGGTAGCAGATGATCGAAGCCGAAGGGGCATGTCGCGTCGATCAGTACCATGTCGAGGTCGCGCGCGAGGCGACGGTGTTGAAACCCGTCGTCGAGCACGACCACCTCAGCCCGGTATTCCGCCGCGGCGCGCCGGGCACCGCGCACGCGATCCGGATCGGCCACGTACGCGGCATCGGGAACGCGCGTGCGAATCAACAGCTCTTCGTCGTTAGCCTGCCCATAGGCGGCGCGATAACCCCGCGCAACGACAGCCGGTTTGAATCCTGAGCGGGTCAGCTTGGACAGAATATGGATGACCACGGGCGTCTTGCCCGTACCGCCGACGGTGAGATTGCCCACGCTGATGACCGGCACGGTCGCCGTGCAAACGCCCCGTCCTCGATCGTAAGCGCGGTTACGGCGATTGATAGCCAACGTATAAACGCGCTCGCAACCGGAAAGGCACCACCGAATCGGCGCGGACCAGGCTCCGGTTTGACCGGCGATAATGCGACGAAATAGGGAGTGCTCACGCATGGTTCGCAGGACCGGAGCGCGGGGAAAACGTGAACCGCCGGCAGACCGCCCGGCATGTCATCACGGCTTATTGCCCGGGGGCCACGGACCGCTGGTCGACCCGTGATTACACGTTATTCGGCGGTGGCCACACAACCAATCGGTGGGCGGTCCCCACCGCATTCGGATGCTGAAAAAGTCGGAACTACCTCGGTGGCGTCCGCGTCTTGTCGGCGAAAACATGCGTATCGAGCGCTCCCGCGCACGCTTTTACAAAACTGTTAAACAAACGCCGCCGCCGCGCAGGTGACGCAACACTGTGTCGATTGATCCACGGCCTGATGATACCG
>CAZWWW010000189.1:0-6233 GCA_964637715.1 uncultured Phycisphaeraceae bacterium
AAGCCGACGCAAGCGTGGAAGACGGCCAAAGAGAAAGTAGCGCTGCCATACTAGGATCGGATGTCCGCCCGGGGCCGGGCACGCCGCCGACGGGGCCTGCGGTTTTTCCTAAGGTGCATGGTGCAGTTTAGAATTGACAACGAGTATGACACACTCGAAGCGGTACTCGTCCATCGACCCGGTCCCGAGATCGACCGGCTGAACCACGAGAACATGCGGCAGTTTCTCTTCGAGGACGTTCCGTTTCTGCGCCGTATGCAAACGGAGCACGATGCATTCGTCGGTACGCTGCGCACGCACGGCGTTGAGGTTGTCTATCTCCGCGACCTGCTGCTGGACGTGGTTAAGGACGACACCGCCCGCGCCACATTGATAAACGACGTCTGCCGGGCGGCGCTCGAGCCCGCCATCGCCGACGATCTCGTGGAGATGAAGCTCTGGGACCACGCCGGTTTGGTCGACGTCCTCTTCGCCGGGCTGACCGTGGGCGAATACGCGGCGTTGAAAGGGCATCGGGATACCCACAATGACAGCTTCCTGCTTCGACCGCTGCCCAACGCCTACTTCAGCCGCGACCCGGCTGTTGTCGTGGGCAACGCCGTGATCTCCTCGAAAATGCACTTCGCCGAACGCGTCCGCGAGTCACTCCTTGTTCGCGCCGTGCTCGAGCACCACCCCGACTACCGCGACAACCCGATCGCCTACGGCGGAACGGCCGAGCCCGATGAAGACCGACCCTACACCATCGAAGGCGGGGACGTCATTATCCTCTCCAAGGACGCCGTGCTCGTAGGTGCCAGCGAACGCACCCGGAGCGAGACCATCGAGAAACTCGCGGCGAATTGTTTTCACTTTGGGCGCATGAAGCGATTGTATGAAGTGCCCATCCCCGCGGAGCGCGCCTTCATGCACCTCGATACGGTTTTTACCGTTGTGGATCGGGGCATGGTGCTCTGGTATTCGCCGGTCATGGCCAATGTAGGCCACGTGCATCGTTACGTGCCCATCGAAACCGACAGCGGCATCGGGGCTCGGCGCGAATCGGAAGAGCGGTCGTTCCTCGACATGCTGCGCGACGAGTTTGACACCGACCTGACCGTCATGGATACCGCCGGGGGGCGAAAGCAATTCGCTGCCCGCGAGCAGCGCACGGACGCAACCAACGTATTCGCCATCGCGCCGCGCACGGTCATCGCCTACGAGCGCAACGAACGCACCGTGGCCGAACTCGTTGACCACGGCGTAACATGCCTTGGCATCGGCGACTCGGAACTGGTCCGCGGACTCGGCGGACCCCGCTGCATGACCATGCCCCTGCGCCGGGCAACCGCCTGCTGATTCAACGATAAAACGAATGCCTTCGCGTCCTTTCTCGCCTGGGGAACCGGACCGGATCAGGCGGTAAAGGGGTATCATCTACAAAGCGAGAAACCCGACCCGTCGACAAACAGTGTCTGGCCAACCCATCCTTCCGGCCGTTCCCACCGCGGCTGCTGCCGCCACTGCCGCGCGGATGGCCCCATCTACGGCGGTCATATATTGCACCGACAGGTATCGGCCACGGAGCGAAGGTGATTCGTGTCTCCTTCAAACCATCATCGGTTGTTCGTGGAACTACTGAACCTACTGCGCGACCTACCGCGACAGGCAATTCCACATCCGCGCTTGCTGTGCGTGCTGCCAAAACGTGTCCCGCCTCAGTCTCGTATCGGCGCATGAGACTGACCGAGCTGTGTTGCAGATCGACCGCGTGCGGTACTTGCGGTTCACTCGTGGCGACTCGAACCCACCGAGACGATCGCGCATCCCTTCGAAGGTGCGGCGTTGCTCGGGAGGTGCTATGCGCGGACCGTCATACGGGTGTCGGGTGTTAACCGCGGGGTATCGCCGGCGTGGATCGGTAGAAAAACCTGAAAGGTCGTTCCTTCGCCGGATTTCGATTGGACCTTGAGGAACCCGCCGGCGCTTTGCACCGCGGTGTAGACGACGGCTAATCCCATACCCCGACCGCGACCCGGCGCCCGTGACTTGGTCGTAAAAAACGGTTCAAATACCCGGTTCTCCACGTCGGGCGTCATGCCGACGCCGCTGTCCTGCACCTCAAACAGAACGTGCGGTCGTAGTTCCGGTCCTTCGTTGGGGTGTCGCGCCGACGCGGTGGTCAGCGTGATCTGGAGCGTTCCGGTATCGGACATGGCGTCGCGGGCGTTCTTGACGAGGTTCAGCACGATTTGGGCGAACTGATCCTGATCCATCCGCACGCACACGTACGGGTCGACGTTCTTGCTGACCGAGATACCGTCAAAAAAGGTGGGTTCCATCGAATCCAGGATGGTGTCGACGATCGGACCCGGTGCGAATACTTGCGGATTTCCCTGGGCTCCACTGGCGAAGTTCAGCAGTCGTTTGGCCAGTCCAGCCGCCTGACGACAGGCGCGCAGGGCGGTTTGGATCCGTTCGCTAACCGCCGGGTCGGATTGTTCGGCGGCAACCGACGCCAGGGTAGCCGAGACACTGGTGAGCAGATTGTTCACGTCGTGGGCGAGCCCCCCGGCCATCGTGCCCACCGCTTCCATGGTCTCGGCCCGGCGAACACGCTCTTGCAATCGGTGCCGATCCGTGGCATCTCGAAGGACAATGGCCGCACAGCGCGATTCGCCGTATTCGACGCGGTAGACGAGCAGGTCCACGAAACAGGCGTCGCGATCGTTGGGGCTTGCGGCGATGCGCACGTCGACCGCCTGCAAACGGCGCCCGTTGTCGACCGCAGCCCGAAGCACACCGGGCCAGTCATCCACCGCGGTTTGCCATTCGGGCCACACTTCCAAAAGCGGTTTGCCGGCATGAACCCCTTCGTCGACCGCGAGCAGACGCGTGTCGCTGTCGTGGTATTCGACGATCCGCCCTTCACGATCGCAAATGACCACGGCGTCACGGAGGTTGGAGAAGAGCGTGCGGTATTTTTGTTCTGACGCGGCGACCGAGCGGGCCATCTCGTTGAGTGCGACTGCCAGCGCACCGAGTTCGTCATTGGAACGCGGGGTGGTTCGCGCAGACAGATCGCCTTCACTGTAGCGTTTGGTGGCCTGCTGCAGTTCCGCGATGGGGCGGATCAACCAGCGCCGAATGAACATCATGCCCAACACAACCAATCCGAGGGCTACCACGGCGACAACGGTTGTTAGCGTCAGGATTCTTGACGAGGTCGAGGCCAACTCCCGGGCGGAGTGATTGCGGGCTTCGTCCAGTTCGGTTCGTGCTGCCGTAAGTTTTGTGCGAAGCGTGGGAAGCAGTTCGGCGTCGATCCGGCTGGCCAACATAGCCGCCGCGCGATCCGGGTTGCCGGCGTCGACCAACGACAGGCAGCGGTTGGATTCCTCCTCCAGGATTTCCACGAGGCGCAGGATGTGCGACCAGTCGTCGCTGTTCACGAAATCAGGAGCGAACGAGCTGACGTTCTGTACGTTGGCTACGAATTCGTCGTGGGCGTTGGTGTAGAGCCGAAGAGCGTCGGCGCGACCCTGGATGAAATCGCGTAACTGGAGCTGTTGTTGGGTCAGTAGAACCTGGATGCGTTCCAACTGGCTGGTGCCCATAGCCAGTTGTTCGAATCGCTCGACGGCACTCTCGACGCGCCACTGGCTTCCGTAGATCGTTACGGCAGCAGCGGCAACGGCATACGCCGCGAACACGCCCAGCAGGAGGACGAGCCGCTGCCGTAAGCTCATCGACCGACCTCCGCCTGGTGCCCCCAATCCCAGTGCTCTCGTTCAGGGTGTAGGCTGCTGAGCACATGCCCACCCAGAAACCCCACAAGCGTTTTGCCTGCATGACGCTTGGCGGGGGACCAGTAGCGACCTCGCGCGTAGGGATCATCCTGACCCGCGATCGGCGGGGCGATGTAAAACGGCTCAACCCCCTGTTTCGCCGCGGCGCGTCCGTCAACATCCATCACCAGCGGTGCATAGGGGCGAGAAAGGGTTCGCGGCGAGACCACCGTCGTATTGGGTGACGCCAGCAGCTTCTTACCTCGTACGTTGAACACCGCACGGTAGAGGCGCATGTTCATGGCGATCGAAACGTCTTCCATCGGTCCGACCGCCTCGCGACCGCAGGGCAAACCCTTCCGCTTGGTCAACGAAGGCGCACCGGCGGGACACATCGCCAGCGTGTGGTCCGCGGACAATAGACCGGTCGTCTGGCTTCCGAGCTCCCAGAACTCATCCAGCTTGTAGAGCGCGTCCTGAAAATCGTTGATGCGGAACCGGTTGCCACCGAGCGCCTCGCTGTCACCCCGACCGAAGGCGCTGGTACCGTCCGCAAAAAAGCCGAACTCCATCGTGATGGTCTTCATGTTCGACGCGCACACTACCGTCTTGGCTGCGTTGCGGGCGGCGCCGAGGGCAGGCATCAGAATGGTCAACAGAAGGGTGATGATGGCCACGACCACCAGCATCTCAATCAGTGTAAACGCGCGCGGAACCCCCGCAGCCGGAGAACCCGACAAAGGCACCCTTCGTTTACCGAACCAAATGACGCTCATCCTCCCCCTAGTGTAACGTGTGGCGCCTCCAAAGTCGCGTACTAAAGTATAACAGGACGGCTCGGGTCGCTAATCACGGCTTACGCACGTCATTGAGGCTATTTCGCCTCTTTTTTCACTGATTCCGACTCTTTACACAGCAAAACCAGCCGCTGGGTCTCGCCGTATCGCAAGGCCTATAACCCGCACGCCACGCGCTCTTTCAACCCTCATGCCACGGACGCCAACTTATCCACTCGATCCCGCCGCGTCTTGAAAAACGAAAACCCCACGTCTTCGCATCGGCATCCGTTATATGAAAGCATGGGCCACAAGTCCGCGTCCGACGCTTTCCATCGGCGCACCTGAGCATCTCGTTATCAGGGCCCGCCGGGACCGTGAATCCGTTCACGAAACGCCGCCAGGTCCGCGAGATCGACCCGGTTGTCGCCCGTCAAATCCATTCGCTGACACGCCAACGACGCATCACCCGGCCCGAGTGTTCCGAAACACAACTGAAAGCGGGACACATCCCGCAGGTCGATGTCGCCGTCATTATCCTGATCGCCGCGTCGGTCGGCCAGACGAAGGTCGTCTCGATCCACAACACCGTCGTAGTTCACGTCGACGATCACGAAGTTGGTCGCGAAATCGGGTATGCTCACGCGTCCGTCAAGCACGCCGTCGATCGAGTCGGCTTTGTCAATGAACCCCCTGACATGGGCGGCGTCCACCATATCGGCACGACCGGAGCCGTCGACATCCCCGCGCACCACATTCGGAAACAGATCGGTCCATATAATGTCAACGGCATTGGCGTTCGGTGTTTCGCCGCTCGTGCCCAGCAATGCCGACACACGCCAGCCGCTGATCGCCAGCCCACGACGCGGGTTGCGGTCCGCCCAATTGACGATCAACTCCGCCTGGGGATCGTCGATGGGAAACAGCCGGAGGACTTCGGCACTGAGCTTGAGATCCTCCAGCGCTTCGAGCACAGATGCCTGATTCGTCGGATCCTCATCGTTTGTTTGCACGGGCTGATCGCGCATCAGCGCCGCACCGAGATTGGTTAACGGAAAGACCAGAGAAATGCGGGTCACGTTTTCAATGGGAATATGCTGAAAACGCAGTGTGCTGAACGGGATGTATTCGCCCGGGAAACCGCCGCCCTCGGCCAAACTGAAGGCCTCATACCCGTGGGCCCGATGAAAGAACGGACCGGTGACATCCCACACCTCGCCCGCTTCAAACTGCGTATTGTTGTTACCGACCACAACGTGAATGTCCCCCGGTTCGATGTGGTCGCCGAGAAACGCCAGGTGAAACTCCTCCCCGCTGCGTTCAATAAAAGGCGGTGTCAGCAGGTTGCCGTCCACGGCGTCGCCCGACAGCGCGACCCTGGCTCGAAGATCGGCCCGGCGCACGTTACCGCCGAACCGGGCCACGTTAGACAGATAACGAAAGCCGGGTGCAAACGTTTCACCCCCCGTGTTGATGTCGCCGTCCATGTCGATCTCTATGAATCCGATGATGGGCCGGGGTCCGAAGCGAAACGGTGAAAACGCAAACGGATCGATCCCACCGGGGGGATTCACCAGACCGCGCACGAACAGGTCCATGCGGAAGAACACACTGGCGTCGGTATACTGCTCCTCGTGTATAGTACTGAACCACCCTTTTTTGGCTACATAAGAAAATATTAGGAACAATT
>CAZWWW010000190.1:0-6210 GCA_964637715.1 uncultured Phycisphaeraceae bacterium
CGATGCTTCCACACAACGCGCCCCTGTCTCGTCGCCAAAAAGCTGACCTTGAAGTTCGAGGCGGGTTCCGTCCATCCGGGCTAGCGCTGCCACCGGCGTGTGACATCCGGGTCCGATGGCTGCAAGCAGGGCACGCTCGGTCTCGGCGCACGCACGCGATGGTGCGTGCTCAAGCGTGGCAAGCACTTTGACCACGCCATCGTCTCCGCGCGCCTGAACGGCGAGCGCTCCCTGCGCGGGTGCGGGGAGAAAAGAATCAGTGGGAAGCGGGATCGCGTGGGGCGGGTCGATCCGCAGTCGCGCCAATCCCGCGCCCGCGAGTACGACGCCGTCCAATGCGTCTCGCTCCATGATGCGCAACCGGGTGGGCACGTTGCCGCGCACAGGGACAATCTCAACCCGGGCGTGGTGACGCCACTGTGCGGCGCGGCGCGGACTGCTCGTCCCGATTCTGAATCCGGTTGGGATTCCCGAGAGCGTGACCGGCTCGCGCAGCACGAGCACGTCGTGGGCCACCGCCCGCGGAGGCACCGCGGCGACGACAAGCCCGGTCGTTCCGTCCGTCGGCAAATCCTTATAACTATGAACGGCGAAGTCAATGCGTCCGCCGCGCAGCTCATCTTCAATTGCGCTGACGAATCCCCCGACAGGCCAATCGTCGACGAGACGGTCAGCGGAATGCACGTCGCCATGAGTCTTGATAACAACCTCCCGAATCATCAGATTCGGATTGCCGGCGCGGAGCTGTTGACACACCCATCGCGTTTGGTGAAGGGCCAGGGCGCTGCCGCGGGTTCCGACTCGTAGTTCGCGCATCACGTCAACAGTTTGAGGCTGGCGTACGCGGCGTCAATAACGTGGATCAAGGCGTCTTCATCATGCGCGGAAGAAACAAACATGGCCTCGTAGCCCGATGGCGGCAACCAGACGCCGCGGTCGCGCATCGCACGGTAGAACGAAGCATAAAGCGCGTGTTCACAGGCATGAGCGGCATCGAAGTTTTCAACCGGTTTCAGCGAAAAAAACAGACCGAACATCCCGCCCGCGGCGCACGTTTGAAGAGGAACGCCGGCCCTACGCGCCGCCGATTGGATTCCCGAACACAACGTATCCGTCTTCGAAGTCAATGCTTCATAAAACCCCGGCGCGCGGCAGAGTTCGAGCGTCGCCCGACCCGCGGCCATTCCCAGCGGGTTGCCGCTGAGCGTACCGGCTTGATACATCGATCCGAGCGGACTAACCAGCGACATCAACGCCCGCGACCCACCATACGCCGCTACCGGCATGCCCCCGCCGATCACTTTTCCCAGACAGGTTATATCCGGAACGACACCGCATGTGTTTTGATACCCACCCCAGCCCACACGGAATCCGGTCATGACTTCGTCGAAGATGAGCAGGGCTCCGCAGGCGGCTGTCAGTGACCTGAGTCCTTCGAGGAACCCATCCGCGGGTTTGACCATCCCCATGTTGCCCGCGATCGGTTCGACGATAACAGCGGCCAGGCGCTCACCGCACTCGGTCATGATCCTGCGCACCGCGGTGAGATCATTGTAGGGGGCAAGCCGGGTCGTCTGGACGAAGGCCGCGGGCACACCGCTCGAGTCGGGTACACCCAGCGTCGCGGCACCCGATCCCGCGGCGACCAGCAGCGAATCCACGTGTCCGTGATAACCCCCGATGAACTTGAGGATCAGATCTCGACCGGTTGCGGCGCGTGCCAATCTAATGGCACTCATAGCCGCTTCCGTTCCGCTGTTGACGAAGCGGATCATCTCCATGGCCGGCAAGGCGTTGACGATAAGCTCGGCGAGTTCCACCTCGCCGGTATGGCACGCACCGACACTCAATCCGTCAGCCGCCGCCCGCTGTACGGCGTCGACCACGTGCGGATGGGCGTGACCAACGATGACCGGGCCCCAACTTCCCACCAGATCGACGTACCGACGACCGTCCTCATCGAAAACGTAGGCCCCCTCGCCGCGACGAATGAACAACGGATCGGTTCCTACCGCCCGCCCCGCGCGCACCGGGCTGTTGACCCCACCCGGCATGACCTTTTTCGCTCGTTCGAACAGCGCGCAGGACGCCGCGCACACGTTCTGAGTTTCATGAGACATGATGCGCTCGGGGTTGAGGTTGTTGCGCCTGAACGTCCGACTCAATCGCCGCTGCTAGCCTGAGTGCCTCGAACGTGGCGCGTACGTCATGCACGCGCACGATGGTCGCGCCGCGCTGAACAGCGATAAGCGCCGCCACAACCGATGCCGGGTCGCGCAAGGCGGGATCTTCAATCCCGACCGTCTCGCCGATGAACCGCTTGCGTGACGCACCGATCAACACGGGCACGCCGGGCTCACCATCACCGCGGATGCCCGCGAACCGACCACATTCGTTGAGGATTCGCAGGTTGTCCCCGGTGCGCTTTCCGAACCCGATACCGGGATCGACAACGATGCGTTCGGGGCTGACACCGTGTTCAACGGCAAACGCAAAACGATCGCGCAGAAACGCGCATAGCTCACTCACCACGTCGTCGTACACCGGACCGCCGCCGGTTTGCATCGTAGCGGGCGTACCGCGCCGGTGCATCAGCACCACCGACACACCGCATTCAGCAACGACGGAAACCATGGCCCGGTCGTCGCGCAGGGCGGATGTGTCGTTTACCATATCAGCCCCGGCGTCGATCGCCGCGCGCGCTACGTGGGCGCTGCATGTATCGATCGAAATCGAAACGTGGTCGTTCCGCGCTCGCAGCGCGGTAATCACGGGAATAGCGCGGCGGATTTGCTCTTCGGCGGATACGGGCTCCGCCCCGGGGCGCGTGGATTCCGGTCCGACATCTATGATCGTCGCACCTTCGTCGATCATGCGCAGGGCGAAATCTACCGCAGCCGACGGCTCAGCATGAACGCCGCCGTCGCTGAACGAGTCGGGCGTAACATTCAAGATGCCCATAATCCGCGCGGCGGTCTTGAGCGGTGGCATTTTGGCCTGATCCAGGACGTGCATCAACGAACGCTCCCGCAACAACAACCCGACGCTCAACCGCCTTGCACAAAAGGGCGTTGAGCGGTCTCGCCGTGGTTTCAGCGCCCACAGCGTCGGTGGCGGATTGGTGGCTGCCGGCGCGCTCGACGATCTGTCGAAGAATGTTCGGGCCGCGCATACCGCCTCTGTGTTCCGCAGCCGGACGGCGGTGCGACAGCGGTTGTTCTGGTTGGTTTCAACAGTTTGTTGGGCGTTACTTGCGGTAGACGATGCGACCACGGGTCAGGTCGTAGGGTGACAGCTCCACGACGACTCTGTCGCCGGGGAGAATGCGGATATAATACTTGCGCATCTTACCTGAAATGGTGGCGAGCACCGCCTGCTTTTCATCGCCCGACTCGATTTCGACGCGGAACATCGCATTCGGCAGGGCCGCCGTAACCGTACCCTCGATCTCGATCGCTTCAGCTTTTCCCACGAACCTAACACCTCACGCACCAACCGGATCGCCTGCAAGCCCCCAACGTGTCGAGCCGCCCCGATGCGAAGGCACCGACCCGCAACGTGAACCACCCGCCTGCTAGGCGTCGGCTTCGGGCATAGTAGAGACCCATGATTATACGATAACCCCTATCGGCTACAAGTGGCGACTGGGATTAGTCGTCGGAGACGTCATCGGGTGGGCAGGACCCATCGATCTGAGTTTCGTGATTGGAGGCGCCGTGTGCTCCCGACCATAAGGCGGCGGCAAAACGGTGCGCCGTGTTGCGGCTAACATGTTCCGTTTGATAGCTGGCAAGAAAAATCCCGCCATCGCGCTTGTCTTGGGCGAAGTCGCGGTAATAATCGTAGATAGAGCAGGCTTTGTTTTTGTGCACCGGCTGGATTGCTGGTCTAGCTGGAAAACCGACTCGATTCGGCGATACACAAAAACAGAAGGCGCTCGAGAATGGCCTGGCGGGATGGATCAGGCGAAACACCGTATGCGTCGTCGGCTCGCAAGAGCGGGTGTTTCGTCCGGTTTGTCCGTAACGTATGTAGTGTTACACGGGTCGTTTCTGAACCGGCCTCATATTCTCCCCCCCGATGAGGCGCATCGTGGACTGTGTTTGTGCGCGTTGTGCCGGGGTGTCCCGGTTGAACTCAGGTTGTGCGTTGCTTGAGGATGGTGTCGCTGCGGACAGGTGACATCGCGGAACACACGACGTGGTACTACGCGCCGGGACGCGCAAACCCATGCGTCTTACAAGGCGATAGACGTACGGGTGGGCACAACCAACACCAACGGTCCACTACGCCGGCGCGAAAGAAAGGTGCTTTTCGAAGGGGGAGATAGTGGGCGTTCGGCTTGGACGGTTCGCTACCGGAGGGATGCGGCCGTCCAGGCTAGCGCCTGCGCGGGCCGGAGTGCGCCGTGAACGGTTGGCAACGAAGCATGTCGATGGAGCGGGATCACGCCTTCCTGCGCCTGGCTGTCGTTTTCTTCAATGAGCGGGAATCTGCGCTTAGAGTCGCAGTCTTTCGCCTCGTGCCGGGCTTTGACGGGTTTTTGTTCGCGCCTCCCAGAACGGACTCGTAGCGTTCGATGAACTTCTTCGCCGGAACGCGCTTGATCGCTGCACCGATGACATCGAGCGCCACGTCGTCGAGCCTCTTGAACCGCAGGCAGGACTTGCCCATGTCCAGCTTTTTCCCGGTTCTTGCCCACGCACGGCGAAACCACGCTTCTTGTTCCGGATCGCTGTACAGACTCATCAAATAAACCGCCATGTAGTTTTTTTGAGAAGCGAGACCGGCGAACGGAAGCGGCTGCGCAGGATCGCAATGGTAGCCGGGCGGATACACGGCATGGGGAATGTAATACCCGATCATGCCGTATTGCATGCCCTCCTCGTACTCCTTCGAAAGGTTTCTCAGAATAACGGCGCGAACGGCTTGGATCGCTTCGCGGCGATCCCGTGGTAATTCAGCCAGGTATTGATCGACGGTGGCGGCTTGGCTTCGCATGACTTGATCTTCCAAAGCGGGTGACGCGTCTAAATCACGCGTCAATCTCCGCCCACCGGGCGGGGGCGCTCTACCCGAATGCGAATGGCTGTCTGAATGCGCTGCTTGCCTTTTTTCTCCACACGTACCTCACCGCGTACTTGGTCACCCTCACGCAGGTCGGCGAAGGAACCCGCCACGCCGTCAATCAGCACCTCGGTCTCCTCGGTCACGAGACCCGTACCGAGTACTTCCTGCTTTTGGCTTTCATTGTAATAGCGAACGGTGATGGTCCCGGTTTGATCCGACCGGCGGTCGATCGACTCGATCTTGCCCTTCAACGTGAGCACCTCCGGTCCCGACGACTGCTTCGAACAACCAGTCGGAGCCACGGAAGCGACAAGCAAACCGCACAAGCAAACGGACGACCACCCATATCTGGATACATGGAACATGGTGCACACTCCTTCGCGAAAAGCGTACCGCGCTCGGGCAGGAAGAGCCAGTATCTCAGACGCGCCTAAACAGGCTGGCACGCATAATGCCATCCCGCGGACGGTGCATCATCGCATCACTCGACCCGATGCAGCGCATCCCATGCCCTTGTCACCAAACCCGAGGTCGCGCGACCGGGTTTGGCGCGCCCGGTTTCCCGACCCATACAGCATACGCCGTCCCGCCTCGGTGCGCGAACATGATTGCCCACCGATTGTGCGACATACGCCATGGAACACCGGTCGGGGTGCCGGGTCAACACGTCGTAATCCAAGCGGACCAGTCAGCCTCCGGCATGAACTGCGACAAAATGAGGGGTCGATCCTCCGGAAGTACCTCGGCGATGACGGGCAGCGTTTCGACGGGAATCGCGGGCGCGTCGGGTCGTGCGGCCGTGTGCGCCCCGCCGGTTCCAACCAGAACCGTGTGGACGCGTCGACCGAGCGTGCGTATCCAGTCGGCGGGTGACCCGATACGTGCAACGCGGTCAAGGTCTACGCACACGCCGATGTTCCACGCGTTGGCCGCGTCGATCAGTTCGCGGATTTCTACGGGTGAGAGCAGGTAGCCACACTGTGGAACGTCAAGAGCGATCGCCACGTCATGGGCGGCGGCCTCGAACCGCATATTGTGGAGCACGCGATAAGAAAGGTTCAACGCGTTCTGGTAGGTGGCGAACCCTGAGCCGCATGCCGCACCGCTCAACGGCGGCAGACTGATGCGCAGGACGCCGGC
>CAZWWW010000191.1:0-6209 GCA_964637715.1 uncultured Phycisphaeraceae bacterium
AGTTTGCCCATGCCACCCACAACGAACCCTAAGAGTAAGCTGTGACGCTGCACTATGCATCCTTTACGGAAAGGCTTGATGATTCATCGCGGGTCATAGTGTCACGCGCCTACGGTCGCGGTTCCATTCGGTCAAGATTGGGCGTTCGAGTTATCGGTCTGGAAGGCTCTCCAGCATGAACCAAGTCGACGGCGGATCAACGAGCCATTGCCTGGCAAGCCAGATGGCCAACAGGGCGCAGTAGATAAGGTGGGCACCGCACACCACGTGATTCGTTGCCCGCCGCATGACGCGAGCGACGCCCGCCCTACCTGCTGGGTTTGTAGCTTTGAGTCGAAAAGATCCGCAGAGTCGGTGGGCCGTGCCCACCCTGCTGACCGCCGATCCTGTCACGTCCCCACAAGCTCCGGCCCGCAACGCGGGGACAGGAATGGCACCGAGCATATACGGAACCGAATGATCCACCCTGTAAGGTCAGGCCTTCTCTCTAAAGACCGCGAGGGTGTTCGTCGCCGACGTGTTTATCCATCTCATACAAAAACCCGGGCTCGGCGTTGCTCCGCCGAACCCGGGTAATACTTTTCGCTTGCTCACACCGCGTACGATGCGAGGTTTGCAACTATGCGATTCGTCCGAACGCGGTGCCGCCGCAGCTACGACCGCCGATGCAAGCGTCAATCAACGACCGACGCGTTCCGGCTGTCGGGGCGTTGGCACGACAACCAGACCCCAAAGGCAGTCCGGCGGCGGCCAGGGCGTCGCCCTACGTCTTACGCGAAGCGACGACGACGAATCAGACCAACCGCGCCGAGACCGAGCAGGCACAGCGTAGCGGGCTCAGGAACGATCGTGATCGTAGCAGCGCCCAAGAGCGTCGAATCAGCACCTATGTTGCTGAAACCGTCAATGGACGAGTCAACCACCAGGGAGAACTCGTCACCAACAGAAGGTGCCGCGGCGACGGTGGTGGGGAGCGCAACGTTCAATGTCCCAAGCACAAACGGCGTGTTGAATAAGTCGGGGTTAAACCCGCCAACAAACAGGTCGCTCACGTAAATGCCGGTCGCTGTCGGTGTCCCAACAAAACTGGCTCCGTCGATAAACTCCTGAGTGTAGTCGAAGCCCAAGAGGATTAGTCCGTCGTTCGACCCGATGACCACGTTCGTGTTGTCAAACGAGGCTTCGCTCGATACCAACGTCACCTGGATCGGGATCGACGCAGGGATGTTGTCGAACGGGACCTCGATCGACGCCGGGTCAAACTGCACCGTACCGGCGAAGCTCGCCGACGTAACGAACCCCACAATTGCTAGCATAGCCGCAAAACGTTTCATCTTTCGCTCTCCTTTTTGTCCAACGCCCCTAACGTGCCGCGCGAGCTCGCGAGGCCATCGTAGCTATTTGTAAGAAACCACCCTCTTTGAACCAACGTGTCCCATTCTACCGCCAGGGGCACGCTTGTCCACCCTAAATCCTGAATTACGGACAAGTATGACCAGCCGGAACCGCCACAATAAAGCTGGGAATGAAGCTATTAGCCACACTAAGGTCCGTAAAGTTTACAAAGTTATCACCGTTCACGTCAGACCGACGATTGGAATCGTCGATGTTGGACGGAAGTGTCGGGATATCGCCGTTCGCCGCACTCAAGTCTGTAAAGTTGGTGAACTTGTCGCCGGTCACATCGCCTGCCTGAACCAACATACACAGGTTAACGTCGATGGACGGATTCGCCCCGGTGGAGCGGATGCGGTACCACTTCTTGTTGGTCAGACCCGATTGGGTGTCCTGAAGCACGACGTCCGCCCCACTCGGCGTAACGGTAAACGTGCCCGACACATCGGAACCAAAATTGCCGGCACCTGGAAGCATTTCGACGATCTCAATGTCGCCCAGCGCCACAGCCTGGGACGGCACACCGTCGAAGGTAATCCTGATGCGGTTCTTCGTATCCCGCCATAGTGTCTTGGCGTTCGGCGGGAACGACGACACCACATTGACGGCACCGCCCACCGGGAAGGTCGTCGAGCCACCGGTGATGTTGCCGTCGCCCACGGTCGCACGGAACTCGTCATCGCCCGTGTCAACACCGAAGCCCCAGATGACCATCGCACCGGCAT
The DNA here is from genome assembly GCA_964637715.1 of uncultured Phycisphaeraceae bacterium. Taxonomy (GTDB): domain Bacteria; phylum Planctomycetota; class Phycisphaerae; order UBA1845; family UBA1845; genus CAZWWW01. The sequence goes on from CAZWWW010000191.1 coordinate 2,121, forward strand.
CCGGCGCGGCGCCGGAGCCCACGACATTCAGCGTCCCACCCGTGGCGGGCACGGTAACTTTGACCTGACCGATGCGAACGTCCGTGCTGTCGGGCAGAAGAATCTGCTCGGCGGGGTTCGCGGAGAGACCGAGATAGGTGATCGAACCGATGTTGGTGCGCAGCCCGGTCGGGAAGCGCTCGATGTTCTGATTCACACCGCAAAGAACCGGACACCCGGCAAGCGACGTGAAATCCCAAAACTTGGTCGAACTTCCGCCGAGCGCCGGGTACGTCGCACCCGAAAGAACATCCGCATCGCTATCGGTCAGATCCAACTGGACCATCCGGATCAACTGCGACGAGCCCGAGTCCTGCGACAGGAACACGTCAACCGTAACAACATCACCGGCGGTATAGGTCGCCTGATCCGGCGTCTTAACCAGGTTGACGTTTACTGTCTGGGCATTCACGGTCGAAAAGAGACCGAACGCCATGCAAAGCGCTAACCCCCGTCTGAACATTAGCTCATCCTCCTCACCAAAAAATCGGGCTGGGTTTTGCGGGGCAAGCTCGTTCGCGGAAGTGCGGTTCTACACACCCCCCTGCGCGATCAAAGCTTCTTTCAGGCTCGCAAAACGATCGTTCTGAGAGACCCCCTCCACATGTGGACCACTCACCCCACGCTCAAGCGCCTATTCGACGCCCGCGTCCTACGCGCTCCACATGACGCTAATTTAAGCGAGCCGCCCCGTTTGAGTCAAGCGATGCATTGGCTATTTGGAAACATTTTTTATTTTCGGGGCATCGTCGCGGCGGTTTTTCGACCGTCCGGCCATCACGCGGCCCTGAATAACCGGACCAAAACCGGGATCGTGGGATATTCGGTCGGTCCCAGCGACCCGGCGTACGCTTCGCGAACGATAAGGTTCGAGCGTAACCTCATTACGCCCGATAACTCAAACACGGCACAGGCCCGCGCGGAACGGCGTTATGTCAACGCCACGTCGACGCAGCGCGATCGGCCCGCGGTTGTCGCCCGTCGGTTTCCGGACGAGACACCGGTCGGCTTCCCGGCGAATGTGCGTCTGCATGATATCCCTAACGTCCGCGCGCTTCGTCTGAATCAGAGCGCGTCGATCATCGCCCGCTCGCCGACAGCGAAACGATTCGCGGACGTGCCGACATGGCGCGCCACGTCGGGTTGCGGCGTTCGAGCCGAAGCGCATCGCGGCGTCGCGCTTGTTATGAGGCCTATCGATTGATAACGGACGCTACGTGCGCTCGCGCGGTTCGGAAGGGAATCGCGCCGGAGTCTGTCCTTTACGTCAATACGCAGGTGCCAGCGCGGGGCACTCGTACAACGTTCGCACCAGGCAACTCAGGCGACGGCGTCAACTTTCCGATTGAGATAGTGATGCGGGGCTGTAAAGAGAACGGATCGCCGGGCCGACGTTGCCCCTCGCCAATCAGTGACCACCTACGTCCGTAAGGCGCCGTGCGTCCGGGTCGCATCAGCGCGGGGCCATGGGATCGACAGAGTGTCATGCAAACGACTGAAACAGAGAAACCGGTGGATCGCGTCACGGGAATGCCGAACGGCACGGCGGAGGACGCCGGGCACTCGACTCAGGTCGTGAGTTTCAAGCTCGGTCGGGAAGCCTACGGCGTCAGCATCCTCGATGTTCAGGAAGTAATACTCGGGGGTGAGATTACCACAATCCCACAGGTCCCGCCTTACGTACGCGGGCTTATAAACCTTCGTGGTAGCGTGATTCCGATTATCGACCTCCGGCTGCGATTCGGTATGGAGGCCGCGTCCGGCGATGACCAGGCGCGGATTATCGTGGTCAGCGCGAACAATACAACCGTGGGCATGGTGGTGGACACGGTCGAGCAGGTGTTGCGGATCAACGAATCACAAATCGAACCGCCGCCGACCGGGCTTTTTTCCGCAGAGGGGTCGTGTGTGTCGGGTGTCGTGAAACTCGAAACGTCGATCCTTACGCTGCTGGATACGGGCAAAGTGCTCGACAGCCTCGACGATACGGTACGGGCGCACGTCGGGGGTACGGCCTGAACAGGGGTAACCCGGCGGGCGAAGAATGCATTAATCGCGTCGCGCAACGGTGCGTGGCGTCTGGGTTGGAGACAGGACCAAGTCGGTCGACAGAAAGCTTGGGCAAACGTACAGTTAGGGAGCCGTTTCATGCCAGTAACAAAAAAAGGTTCTACGTCTGAAGCGAGTCAGTTCGAACAGTCCAAGCTCGGCAACTCCGATCTTGATGCCGCCGAACTCTCGAAGCTGAATGCCGAGTTGACGGCGCAGATTGAGGCCATCAGCAAGACACAAGCGGTGATCGAGTTCAATCTGGACGGCTCGATCATCACCGCCAACGACAACTTTTGTAAAACGCTGGGCTATCGTCTTGATGAAATCCAGGGCCAACATCACCGCATCTTCTGCGAACCGGCTTTCACGCAAAGTGCCGCCTATCAAGAGTTCTGGGCGAAACTCGGGCGTGGCGAAAACGTTGTAGACGAGTTCAAACGCGTGTGCAAAGACGGGAGCCACGTTTGGATTCAGGCATCCTACAACCCGATCATCGGACAGGACGGCAAACCGTTCAAGGTCGTCAAGTATGCCCTTGACATAACCGAGGACGTCAAGAAGCGCACCGAAGCGGCGAAGATGTCGGCCATGGTCGAAAACGCGCCGATCAACATCATTCTCGCCGACAAAGACCTGAACATCACCTACGCCAACCCGGCTACGGTCAAGGCGCTGCAACCGCTCGCCCACTTGTTGCCCGTGCCGATCGACAAAGTGGTGGGCAGCAACGTCGACATCTTCCACAAGAACCCGGCCCATCAGCGCAAGATTCTGTCGAGTGACAAGAACTTCCCCCACAGCGCAAAGATCCAACTCGGGGATCAGACACTCGATCTCCTGGTCAGCGCCATTTACGGCACCGGGGGCGAGTATCTTGGTCCCATGGTCACCTGGGCGAACATCACCGAGCAGGTAGCCATGGAAGAGCGGCAGCGTCAGATGCAGCAGGAAGCCAAGGCAAAGGCCGAGGATCTCAACAATAAAGTTGATCAACTCCTCACCACCGTAAACGCGGCCGCCGAAGGTGATCTAACCGCCGCCGTAACGGTCAAGGGCGCGGACGCCATCGGTCAGCTCGGCGAAGGCATCGAGAAGATGGTCGGCGGGCTTAAGTCGGTCATTGCTCAGGTGGTCGAGTCTTCCGAGCAGTTCTCGGAAGGGGCGCGGATCGTGGCTGAAGGTTCGACGTCGCTGTCCGACGGTGCTCAAACGCAGTCGGCCAGCGTCGAGGAAATGTCCGGTTCGATCCAGACCTTGAACCAGATGATCGAGGGTGTGGCCTCTAACGCCAAGGAGGCGACCCAGGTGGCGTCCGATACGAGCGCTCGCGCGGAAGAGGGTGGCACGGCGGTTCGCAAGAACGTCGAGGCTATGAAGCTCATCGAAAAGAGCTCCGAGCAGATCGCCGAGATCATCGGGGTTATCTCAGAGATCGCAGCGCAGACGAACCTGCTGGCGTTGAACGCGGCGATCGAAGCGGCCCGGGCGGGTGAGCATGGTCTTGGATTCGCGGTGGTCGCGGATGAGGTCCGCAAACTCGCGGAACGTTCGAGCGAGGCCGCTAAGGAAATCAACGGACTCATCAAGGAGTCGACGGTGCGGGTCAAGGAGGGCGCCGAGCTGAGCGCTCAGACCGGTACGGCGCTGGAGAAGATCATCGAGGGCGTCGAGCAAACGGCTACGAGCATCGGTCAAATCGCGACCGCCAGCAGCGAACAGGCGACGACGGCCTCCGAAGTGTCGACGGCGGTTCAGAACATCGCCTCGGTCACTGAGAACAACGCTTCGGCAGCGGAGGAGATGTCCGGCTCCGCGGAAGAACTGTCGGGTCAGGCCCAGCAACTCAAAGAACTGGTTGGCACGTTTAAGGTGTAGGCCGGTTCAACCTACGTGAAACCCGTTCGAAGGCGCGGTCGGCCCTCTCCACCCGATCGCGCCTTCGTTCTAGTGCAGCGTCACAGCTTATTCTTAGGGTTCTTTGTGTGTGGCATGGGCAAG
>CAZWWW010000192.1:0-6192 GCA_964637715.1 uncultured Phycisphaeraceae bacterium
GATCGCCCCGCTGGGGCTGAGGATGACCCGCCCGCCGATACTGTCATACACCCCGAAATGACAGCTTCCGGTAATAACATGATGGGTCGACGGGGCGATGATAAAGTGGTTCAACTTCAGGCTTCGCAGTGGCCGCGCACGCGCGCCGCGCGCGCCATGTTTATCTCAACCAGCGGTGGAGATCGCGCAGCGGGGAAAACGGGGTAGGCACGACCTCGATACCCGTGACGCGCCACGCGCCGTCATCACGCCGAAAAAACAGCCGCCAGCGCGACCGCAGCCAGCCGTTGAACCCTTCTTCGTTTCGAACGTAGCAACCGACGTCAAACGTGGCCACCGCTTCATGCGCTCTTGGGAATGTTACCGTGAAGCTGCCCGTCTCGGGGTCGTCGATACGATCACGCTTGAGCGCGCTGAATAAGCGCGCTTCAAAGTCCACTCGATCCAGGGTGTCGGCGTGGAACGTGTCGGCCAGGCGCGTCAGAATCGCGGGGGCATTGCCCTTGTCCACGTAGTGTGCCAGTTCGTGGCATAGTTCGATGATGCGCTCGCGATCCGTAACCACCCATACCGATAGGGTCAACAGAACCGGTATAAGGGCGAACCCGATCCATACTAGGCGTTTGGTTGCGGTGGTCCGCTGCCACGACCACACGCAAATGAGTGCGAACTGCGCGGCGATGAGAACGATAAGCAGCACCCAGGTTCGCTCGAACAACAGCGCGGTGGGACCAAAGGACAGGATCGCCGACCCGATCATGGCAGGCGTTCCAGTGCGGTGATGGCTTCAGCACGCTGCGCGCCGGTTACGTCCAGATCGAGTACCGTTTCCCAGGCGGCGCGGGCCTCCTCGAACTGTCCGGTCAGCGCACGCACGCGGGCCAGGGCGACCCGGAGATCAACGGACTCGTCGTTGACGCGGAGCGCTACGTTCAACAAATCGATCGCATCGGCGTATCGGCGATCCGCAAGTGCCGCCGACGTTTGTCGCACGATGGAGGCGATCTCGCGCCGCGCCCGTTCGCCCAGCACGCGATTCGCGCGGTGTACGGTCAAAACCAGCGCACAAACCCAAACGATCCCGGCGGCGACGGTACACACGGTGATGATATCGCGGTGCAGAAAGGTCGGATCGATCAACCAACCGTAGGAAGCCGGCTGGGCGAACACGGCGAACAGAACAGCCGTCGTCAACCCGAGCCATTCGCGCCGGAGCACGACCAACCCGGCGCCAGGGGCGATCGCGCTCAAACCGATGGCCCAGCGGCGGCGGCGGCGATCGAGCCGAAGGGCTTCCGCTACGTCCGCAGCGGACGCTTCTCTATCGAACGACGATGAATCTTCCATCGGGCTGGTTGGCGTTGTCGTTTCCTCGGTCATGGAGTGGGAGTATAGAGCGCGGCGGGTTTCTGACTATCGCTTGTCCCTGATCGGAGATCGGAGGATCGGGCTTGCTGAAAGGGGCAAAGTCTTGGATAATAAGGGTATGATCCCGCCCCGCGCTAATTGTAGGACCCGTTCGCGGAGCGGGCCCCTGCGCGGTGTGCCCCTGTTTCGCGTTGCCGTCGGTATTCGATGCGCCGTCCAGGTGCGCAACCGGCACTGCCGTTTAGGATGGGCCGCTTCAATTCATGGGGCCGTTACTCAGGTCGCCGTTGCGGTTGCGGTACTCCTTGCCGGTCTTGTCCCCGGGTGCCTATCATCAACGCCTGAGTTGCGATCGTACAGCGTTCGACCCGTGCTGGACGGCACGCCAATAGATGTACTCGACCGCGCCGAATCAGTCTTGCGGGGCTTTGGTTTGACGATCGGCAGGCGCGACGGTCTCAGACGAGTGCTCGTCACCAACCCGTTCGATGTCCAAACGCGTTTGGCGGAAGGCGCAAGACCGGGACCGCCGGAAACCTATGCACGTCGCCGGCGGGTGGTCAGGGTATGGGTCGAGCGCGGCTCCGGCGAGAAGGAGGTTCGCGTCTTTTGTCGGGTCGAGGTTCAGGAGCGAACGACGCAGGCGCTGCGCATGCTTTCGTTGGACCAACGATCGTCCGACGTTCCCGACCGAACAGCGATCGAGCGAGAAGCGGCCACCACTGTGGAGCAGAACACCGTCTGGCAAACAACGCGCCGCGACCACGCCGCCGAACGCGCGATCCTCGAAGCCATCATCGATAAAACAAACGGTTTCTAGATCATTTATCGTTTTCATGTGCCGGTTCTTGGACACCCGAACCGGCATCGAGACCGGGAAGATCGCGCGGGCTTAAAGCCCGCGGCTCGGAACACAAAAACGGGAAATGCTGTAGCGCAACCGCTACACAAAGATAGGGCGTGCTCTTTCCGTCTCAGTGGTTCGGGCTTACTGATTGGTGACGGACGACCCGCGCACGGTTTCCCATATCTTGTCGATCGCGGCGACGGCCGCCTTTGAGGCGTCCTGGATGGAGCGTACCTTCTGGCGGATCGCGCCGGCTGCGTCGCCGGTTTGCTCGGCCAGTTTCTTGACCTCGTCGGCGACTACCGCAAACCCCAGACCAGCTTCACCCGCCCGCGCCGCCTCGATGGCCGCGTTGAGCGCGAGTATGTTCGTGCGGCCCGTCATCTGCCGGATCACATCCACCACGTCGCCAATCTCGCCGGACGCTGTGGCCAGACTGTTCACGACGTTGCGTGCATCCTTGAACTCACCCTCCAGCGCCGCCCGGCGCTGTTCCGCCTCTTGCAGCTCGAGCGCCTTGGATTCCATGTGCTCAGTGGCTTCGTTGATACCTTGCGATGCGTGCCGGAAGGTGCCGTTCATGCCGCGCAGGAGCACACGGCGGTAGAACTTACCTTCGCTGGCGTGGGCGAGGGCGGCTGTCGATTCCCGTACGAAGGCATCGCACATGTCGATCAAGTGATTGATGGCGTGGAGCATGTCTCCAAGATCGCCGTCCGTATCGATGTGGAGGATGCGCGCTTCCAAATCGCCGGCGGCTGCGGCCTGGCTCACCTCTGCGGCGCGCGCGATCCAGCCGGCGTATTCGTCCGTCGATGTTGTCGCTTCCTGAGTCAGGCAAAGCTCGGTCATCTGTGCCGTTCCTTGTCTTGCCACCTAATAAGTATTCTCGGTTTACAGCAACGTTAGTTCTTGTGTATCGCCGGACCGAGTCGATTCGCCGGACGAAACGTTGATTCGGGCGCTGCACACAAACCGTTACCCACTAATCGAGCTTGCCCTACCCTCTGGCGAGCGCGAACATGAGCTCGTCGTAGGTCGTGTTCAAACTGTCCAGATGCTCCACCAACAGGCGTGTTGCTGCGGCCATGCCCTCTTTGGGGTTGGCGTGTTTCTTTTCCTCGTCAAGCAACAACCGGTATATGGATTCGACCTTGGGAATGACGGATCGATCCGGGCATCTGCGATTCGAATGGTACCCCACGATGGTTCCGTTCCCGTCGAAGGTCGGGGTCACGTGGGCAAAGACCCAATAATGGTCGCCGCTGCGGGCCCGGTTCACCACGTAGGCGAAGATCTCCCGACCCGACTGAATCGTATCCCACAGCAATTTGAAGACACAGCGGGGCATGTGCGGGTGGCGGATGATGTTGTGCGGTTTACCGAGAACGTCCTCCTCGGTGTATTGTGCCACGCGCAGGAACACCCGGTTGGCGTAGGTGATAATTCCTTTCCTGTCGGTCTTGCTGACGATGATCTCGTCTTCGCCGAATCGACGTTCAACGCCGGTCAGAGAGCTGGGGGGACGCGCCATAAGGATTCCGCACTAAAACCGACCACGAAAGAACCCGCATAACATGATCATGACATCGGAAAGCTGAGGGTGAAACTCGAGCATGCGTAAGACGGTCGTCGGACCCCGTTGCGCTGAGCGATGAGCGGGGATTCCGCCGCGGCGCCCCTGCCGGTGCCAAAGTTTTTTTCGGACGCCTCCCCGATCAAGCTGCTGAAGCGTTTCAGTCTATGGGCCTGGCTTCGGCGTATTCTGCTCCAATATCCGTTTTGGTGTTTCGCAGCATCGGGTCGATTCTCCGGATGAAACGGTTATTCGGCCGCTACGCAAAGATAGAGCTTGCTCTAATAGCCTGCAGCCTGACCGTCCTTGCGGGACTCCGAAGCCCCGATGTATACGTCGCGCTCGCGGTCGTACATGATCGCCTGATAACCGCCGAACCCGCCGGACTCGAAACGAACCCGATGCCCACGTTGCGCGAGACCGCGCCGCGCTTCCATCGTCACGCCTGACTCCAACGCCACCCATCCGCCGTCGGCCATGCGCGTGCCCGTCGGTTCCGACGAGCCTTGATGATGAAACCGCGCCGCGTCGCCGGCTTCCTGAAGGTTCATACCGAAGTCGATCAGGTTGCACAGAATCTGCACGTGCCCCTGCGGCTGCATGTCACCGCCCATCACGCCGAAGCTGAGCCACGGGTGCCCGTCTTTGGTGACGAACGCGGGTATGATGGTGTGAAACGGGCGTTTGTGCGGCTCATAGACGTTGGGTTGTCCGGGTTCAAGCGAAAAAAGTTGACCCCGATCCTGAAACACGAACCCGAGTCCGTCGGGAACCAGGCCGGACCCGAACCCGCGGTAGTTGCTCTGAATGAGTGAGACCATGTTGCGGTCTTTGTCGGCTACGGTGAGATAGATCGTGTCGCCGTGCGCCAGCTTCGGATCGTCCGGGTCGATGCGGCGCAGCGCCTTCTTCGGATTAAAGAGTGCGCGGCGCCGGGCTGCATACACTTTGGATATCAACGCCGCCAGCGGGATGTGTGCGAAGTCGGGGTCTGCATAAAACCGTGCGCGATCTTCGTACACGATTTTCTTTGCCTCGATCAGATGGTGCAAGTACTCAGCGGAATTGTGACGCATCGATCGCAGGTCATACGCCTCGAGCAGGTTAAGCATCTGCAGGGCGGCGATGCCTTGTCCATTCGGGGGAAGTTCCCACACGTCGTACCCACGGTAGTTCGTCGACACCGGCTCGACCCACGTGGACGTGTGGTTCTCAAAGTCGTTCCGTCGCAAATAGCACCCCACACGTTTACAGTAGGTGACCATCACGTCAGTCAGCGGACCGCGGTAGAAGGCGTCCCGTCCGTCGCGAGCCAGGACTTCATAGGTGCGCGCCAGATTGGGGTTCTTGAAGATATCGCCTTCGCGCGGCGCGTGCCCGTTCGGTAGATAAGTGGCCTGAAAGTTGGGGTATTGTTTCAGGATGCGTGCGCCGCGCGACCAGTAATAGGCGATCAACTCGGAAAGGGGAAACCCTTCACGCGCATACCGGATCGCCGGGGCGAGCACGTCGGTCATGGGCAACCGTCCGAAGCGCTCGTGCAGCGTGAACCATCCGTCGACGCACCCGGGGGTGCTCACCGGGAGCGGTCCGAACGGTGGGATGGAGGTTCGGTGGAGTTTGCCCAGTTCCTGTTCAAGTTGTTCGCGCGTCAGGGCGTAGGGACTCCGCCCGCTGGCGTTGAGCCCATAGAGCTTGGTCGTCTTGGCGTCCCAGACGATGGCGAACAGGTCCCCGCCGATACCCGAACCCGTGGGTTCCATTAGCCCCAGCGCGGCATCCGCGGCGATGGCGGCGTCAACCGCGCTGCCGCCTTGTTTGAGGATGTCAAGGGCGATCTGGGTGGCCAATGGTTGACTCGTAGCGGCCATGCCGTGCCGCGCGATAACCTCCGAGCGGGTCACAAACGCCCGACCGGTGATGCGGTCCCCGGCGAGAACCAAGCCCGGGCTGATAACGAGCCCAACGAGCATCAGCGGTTTGTATGCGCCGTTCATGTATGTGCCTCCCTGGGAGTGTTTGCGGTCCGAAAGAATAAGGCGTAAGTCTACTTGAGATGATCGTCGCGCGGTAGACCGGACGGTGCTGGTGTTCTTGCCGAGGGCGCGTAGATGCGATAAAGACGGGTGTGTCGACATGCTGGCGTTGTGCGCGGTTGAGCGATCGTTCGCGATGCTTGTTCGCGTGCGCCGGTTGTGCCGGTCCTTGGTCCGATGAAGAGGACGGCCATAGGATGAGAAGCGGTGGTTGCACGGGCGATGGGCTGGTATCACGTCAATGATTCGGATTAGAGCATGTTTCGTTTTCGTGGGCCGGTTCTTCGGCGGTTGAACCGCTATCGAGACCGGTAAGATCGCGCGGGCTAAAGCCCGCGGCTCGGAACGCAAAAACGGGAAATGCG
>CAZWWW010000193.1:0-6173 GCA_964637715.1 uncultured Phycisphaeraceae bacterium
GTTTGACATCGATACCGTGAACGGACAATCGCTCGGGTTCGCTTGGGGATGCCTTGTCGCGGTCGTGCTGATGCTGGCGGTCCCCGTGACGGCTCAGGTGATATCGATGCCCAACGGCGTTGCCTCGGGGGATGTCGACCAGACGTCCGTCGTTTTGTGGGCGCGAAGTACGGCGCCCGGTCCGGTTGTGTTTGAGTACGCGACCGATCCCGAGTTCGCCGCGCTAGAGGGAAGCGTATCGTCGACGGTCGTGGACGCGGAGGTACCTGCCAAAGTCGAATTGACCGGATTGCAATCGGATACCGCCTACTATTACCGCGTGACGAACGCCGCCGGCGGCGTATTGAGGGGGAGATTTCGCACGCTTGCTACGTCGGGACTTAACGGGCTTCGCTTTGGTGTCTCGGGCGATTCGCGCGGCGATCTGCGCCCGTTTGTTTCATTGTCCAACGCACCCGACCGTGATTTGGATTTCTTCATCGAGCTCGGCGATACGATCTACGCCGATTGGCCCTTTCAGGATCTCCCGAATGCGCAATCACGCACACTCTCGGAACTGCGTGCCCGCCACAACGAGGTTTATTCCGACAAGCTCGGGATCAACACGCTGGCCGATCTGCGCGCCGCGACGTCTGTCTTTGCGGTCATTGACGATCACGAGGTAACCAATGACTTCAGCGGTGGCGAACCGCCGTCAACCGATCTCCGCTTCGATCAGACAGGAACCTTCGTTAACGAAACCGCTCTGTATCGAAACGGTGTGCAAGCTTTTTTTGAATACAGCCCGATCCGGCAGGAAACCTATGGCCAAACGGGCGACGCGAGGACGGCGGACAAGCCGAAGCTCTATCGCTTTCGCACATTCGGGTCAGACGCCGCGTTGATACTGCTCGATGCCCGGTCGTTTCGTGACGCGTCGCTCGGGCTTGACCTACGACTCGCAAGCCAAGCAGAGTATGTCGATTTCCTCACCCACTCGTTCGACCCAACGCGCACCATGCTGGGAGACGTTCAACTCGAGCTCCTTGAACACGACCTGTTGAGCGCCGACGCGCAGGGGATCACCTGGAAGTTCATCGTCGTACCGGAACCCATTCAACTGATCGGTCCCGCGCTGGCGTGCGATCGGTTTGAGGGGTATGCCTTCGAGCGGACACGTCTGTTGCGCTTTATCACGGAAAACGAGATCGACAACGTCGTGTTTTTGTCCGCCGACATTCACACGACGCTGGTCAACAACCTGACCTACCAGAATTCGGCCACGGCGAGCCAGATCGACACCACTGCCTTCGAGGTAGTCACAGGACCTATCGCCTTTGCGGCTCCGTTCGGACCGACGGTCATGAGCTTCGCGCCGCCGTTGGTGCGTGCCATCCACGACGGCTTGAACCGTGCGGCTCAAAACGATCTTTACCAAACCCTGGCCACGGTGGTCCTCGACTTCTATCACCTGCCGCGCTTCGGTCTCCAGGATTCACCGGTCGACGCCGATCTGCTGTCGGGTTCCTACTTCTCGGGCAACACCTACGGCTGGAGTGAGTTCGAGATCGACGCAGATACACAATGCCTGACTGTCACCACGTGGGGGATTCCGTGGTACAACGGGCGGGATGTCGAGACGCGTCCCGATTATGTGTTGAGCCTCAGCCCGACGGTCGTCAGCCGGTTCCGGGTACGACCCAGGCTTCGCGAGGGGATGGTCGCATTCGACGAGAACGTAGAGGTGTGTCGCCCGCACACCATGCCCTGCGGGATTCTTGGCCTACCCATGCTTTCTCTTGCGGCGCTTGCGTGGAGGGTCATGTTCAGGTGTTCATGGTTATCCCGTCGGCGGAACTACGAACGTGGGTACCAAGACGCCGATTAACCGCTTACGGGCGTGTTAAACCATTTCCCGTTTTTGTGCTCCGAGCCGCGGGCTTTAGCCCGCGCGATCTTCCCGGTCTCGATGCCGGTTCGGGTATTGCAGAACCGGCACATGAAAACGATAAATGCTCAAAACAAGTCACAAATGCCCGTTCTGCACGCCCACCGCCGTTCCGCCCAAAACACGGGCGCCAAGCCTGCGCCCCCGTCCAACATCATCTAAACCATCATCCCGGCGCAAGTGGTTATTTTCTCTTTGTGCTGGGACGGCGCAGCTTGGTCCGCATATCACGACTTGTATTCTTACTGCCGTTGAGCACTCGGACGGCTTTCTTAATGTCCGGTACCTTAATCACGACCTTTGTTTTGCCCTTGGCCGCGCCCGACGTGCAGTAGAGATACGCAATGTTGACGTGTTTACTCGCCAGTCGATCGCAAAGATCGGCGACGGCGCCGGGCCGGTTCGGCAGCGTCACCGCCAGCACCTCCGTTTCACTGAAAGGAACCTCAAGCTGTTTGAGCACAGCCCGCGCGCCGTCTGGATCGTCCATCACAAGACGCAGCACGCCGTGCTCGGTCGTGTCCATCATGGAGATACTTGTGATGTTGACCTTGGCCTTTCCAAGATCTTGAAACACCCGCGACAATACGCCGGGACGGTTGACCAGGAACACCGAAAACTGAACGACCTTGTCCATGCGGACCTCCCACAGGGTTATCCAAAACAACCGCCGAATCACGTTGTGTTTCCCGGGACAGGATTCACCTCGACGCCAATGAGGATCAAACGGAAACATGCAGGCGCTGCGCTGTCGCCTTCCGTACGGTAGTATAGTCGTTCACCGTGAAAAGGCCACCGTACCGCGAGCGCGGGTTGAGCTCAGACGGGTCGCCCGGCGATGCGGTATCGTCGAACGCGAACAAACCCCAGTACAGCCATCATGGCTAAGAGCCCGCCGGACGACAACGCTCCGCATAACGTAGCCGTGGCCCGGGGACCGGTGTTAGCGTCCATCTCGGCGTTGTCGCCTACGCCGTCGCCGTTGGAGTCCTTTGTCTCCGTGGGATCAAGCGGGAACGCATCCTGCGTATCGGGTACGCCGTCATTGTCGTCGTCGGGGTCGGCGTTGTTGCCGATCCCGTCACCGTCCGTGTCGAGCGATTCGTTGGGGTCGTTGGGGAAGGCATCGACGGCGTCGTCTACGCCGTCGCCGTCCGTGTCCGTGCTGGCGGTGGGATCAAGAGGAAAAGCGTCCTGCGCATCGGGCACCCCATCGTTATCGTCGTCCGGATCGGCGTTGTTGCCGATCCCATCGCCGTCGGTATCGACCGATTCGGTCGGATCATCGGGGAACGCGTCGGTCGCATCGGGTACGCCGTCACCGTCCCTATCCTGCACGCCACCTGTCGGCGTTGTTGCTTGCAGGTTCACCGTGTTTCCAACCAGGTTGCCTTCAAAGAGCGAAAAGACGAGCGGCGTATCGAACCCGGCTGTCAAGGATGCATCCGACGTGCGGTCAGCCCTGGTCGGACCGATCGCGTTAAGCGTGCCGGTTGCGTTCACGGTTATATCAATCGTCGCCACCCGAACGGCGGTTTGCGTCAACTGAAGCAACGTGTCGTCAGCCGCCGTAATCAGCGTCGTAACCGAGGGCGTGGGGAGGGCTGAGGATTGCAGCGCGTAGGTCGTGGTATCCAAACGCCACGCGAAGGTGCCCAACGTGATGCCGTCGTCCGTCGCCCCGAAATCGAACTGCACGGCGCGCACGTCGACCAGCGGATCGTCCGTGGCGTCGACGGAAAGCAGGATATCCACAATCAAGTCCGTACCGGAATCGACCGGGTTGTTGACCAACTGCCCGAGCGCGTTTCGCGCTTCCAGCGTCACCACGACATCGGCCCGAGCAAGTGAGGCGAGCGAAACGGTTAAGAGGGCAAGCGTTGTTGGAAAAGTTGCCTTTATCTTAGGATACATGTTGGTGAACCAGGACCCCATTGGCGCGCGGTCTTATGATACTCCAAGAAAAGCGGCGTGACCACGGTTCAAAACCGCCGCCACGCCGCATCAACGTGTGCTCGCGAACGACGCGCCCTCCGCATTCGGCGCCCGCGCAAGTGCTGTGTCCAAGCAAGGTTATTCTGTTTTCCGGGTCACCCGAGCAAGCAGCAGCTTGCCCAGGTTGATCTTGGAACATCCACGGGCAAACAAGTTTGCCCATGCCACCCCGCGCCCGAATAGGTCGTTCTACTTTTCCGGCAACCGCGCTAGACCAAGAGCCCGGTCGTCTTAGTGACCGCTGGGCTTGGGTATCGGGAAGCTGAGGATAAACCCGTTCGCCACGCTCAAGTCGGTGAAGTTGATGAAGTTATCACCGTTCACGTCGCCGCGCATGTTGCCCTCGTTCAGACCGGGCGGAAGCGTCGGGATCGACCCGTTGATCGCGCTCAGGTCCGTAAAGTTCGTAAAGCCGTCGTTGTTCGCATCACCCGCTTGCACGAGGAAATCGAGCGAGAAAGGATCGACACCAGGCCAGGTGCCGGACTGGGAAATACGGTACCAGGTCTTGTTCTGCAGGGTTGATCCGTTGTCCGCCAGAACGAGTTCCGACCCGTTAACAGTCGGCGTGAACGATCCGGAAAGATCACTTCCAAATGCACCCGCGGGAAGTAATTCACGAACCTGAACTTCGCCTGATCCCGGTGCGGTGATGTTTCCGCTGAAGGTGATGCGTACCCGGTTCTTCGTCGAACGCCACAAGCGCGTCTCGCCCGCCGGGAAGCTGCTCACCAGAGACACGTTGGACGCGGTTTGAACCGTCATCGTCAACGGTGTCGTCGTGCCCGCGTTGGCCGCGATCGTAGCCCAGAACTCTTCCGTTCCGTTCTGCCCCGGCGCGATCACGTTAGCGAAAATGTCGCTCGCTGTCAGCGTGAACACCTGCCCATCGGTCGCGTCACCCGGAATCGTCAGGCTGCCCGCAGCGAGCGTCGCCGGTCCGCACCCACCGATTTGGGCGACGCCGGTCACCACCGGACCGGTGGGGAAGTCGGCGCTATCGACATTTTTGATAGTGTTCTGACCACCACCGACCTGAACGAGATCGCCGCCGATAATCGTTCCGCCGTATCCCGCCGGGTTGGTGATACCGAAAGGTTTGACAAAGTGGCCCATGGCCGTCGCACAGGTTCCGTCCGGTGTCGGACTTGTCGCCGGCTCGTCGGCCTGCGCCAAGTCTCCACCCGAGTAGGAAAGGTTGAACCCGGCCAGCGCCAAGCCCATGTGTCCCGTATCGGGGCTTAGCGTACCCACAATCTTGTATTGGATTACATCGCCGGGGCTGACATTCACAGCGTTTTGCCCGTCCGAAGCATTTTGAACGCTCACATTGAGCTGAATCTGCCCGAAAGAAACCGCCGCCGCCGCGAGAAAGGCCACGGCACTGAGACTTCTGAATCGTTTCATCGTTTTGCTCTCCCTACAATCTGCCGCCGCAGCGGTTGGTGTTGCCCCCCGACGAACCTCTCGCCGGCATGACCTCGGATGGTGACTCAAACGCGGTCGACCAACGGCCCGTTGGATCCCATCTGACAACAAAGCGCAGAGACCACCTCACATCCCCACACTTATTCCGTCGCGCGACATCCGGCCGGGCGCGATGATATCTTAAAAAACATACGGTTTCTGTTATCGGACAGTAGTTGGCCCGGCCGGAGGCGCGGTCGGCTGGCTGAACCGCCCTCTGTTTGACGTAGGCCCGCGTTGAAGACACGCTACCGACAGATGACACCCTTTCAGATCACACGAAGCGTACGAAACCTCAACCGTTTGAGGCAGATCGCCACCGTGATGACGCGCCACGGGTTTGGTCACGTCGTCGCCCAGATCAACCTTACCCGGTTTCTGCCGGTCTGGATGATCCGCAACAAGCCCCAACGCGAAGCGGCTGACGACGGACCAACCGCCATCGGCAAACGCTTGGCCGAGGTGTGCGAGGAGCTGGGGCCTACCTTCATTAAGCTGGGTCAAATCCTCAGCACGCGACCGGACATCGTGCCCGTTGAAGTAGCCCACCAGCTCGAACGACTGCAGGATGACGTGCCCCCCTTCGACTCGGCCGCCGCCAAAGCAATCATCGCCGAGTCACTTGGACGTCCGATCGACGCCTGTTTCTCCGACATGGACGACACACCGGTTGCCAGCGCCAGTATCGGGCAGGTGTATCGCGCCGCATTGACCGACGGCACACCGGTTGTCGTCAAGGTGCGCAGACCTGATATCGAAAACGTGATTCGGCTCGACACGCAAT
>CAZWWW010000194.1:0-6133 GCA_964637715.1 uncultured Phycisphaeraceae bacterium
TTGCCCGTGCTGATCTTGGAACATCCACGGGCAAACAAGTTTGCCCATGCCAACCGCGTCGGAATAAGTCGTACTACCTTTCTGAAACGGCAGTAGTTCCGCCGTAAACGTTCGCGTCTGCCAACGGCCGTCTGATTGTAACGCGGAGTTCCTATGGACCAATGACCTCATGGGCGGAGGGGCAAAGTTTCGCGAGCCGGCAGTCCGCACAGTTCGGTTTCCGGGCGCCGCAGATACGCCGGCCGTGCCGGATCAGGGCGTGACCGGCGAAGGTCCAATCTTTGCGCGGTAAGACGTTCATAAGATCGCGCTCGATCTTTACGGCGTCTTTGCCGTTCCGTGCGCTCCAGGTCAATCCCAGTCGACACGCCAGCCGCCCGATGTGCGTATCAACGACGACCCCTTCATTGAGACCAAACGCCGTACCCAGTACGACGTTGGCCGTCTTTCGCGCCACACCTGGTAATGATGTCAATTCTTCGATCGTGCGCGGCACCTGTCCACCGAAGTCCTCGACGATCTTCCGGCTCGCCGCCCGGATGTTCTTGGCTTTTTGTCTAAAAAAACCGGTGGCATGGATGATCTCTTCGATCTCGTTAAGTGTCCCGGCCGCCAGCGCATCCGCCGTTGGGAATCGTTGGAACAACCCAGGCGCTACGCGGTTGACGGTTTCGTCCGTTGACTGTGCTGAGAGAATCGTTGCGATAAGGAGTTGGAACGGGTTGTCATGGAGCAGCGCGCAGTCGGCATCGGGATAGAGTTTGCGCAGTTGGGTCAGGATCCTGCGTGCGCGGCGTTTCCGGTCATCTAACGATTCGTCGCCGCCCGCCGGAGCCGCATGGTTCGCCGAAGCTCGTACCCCCGTTCGCTGGCCGCGTTTTTTTTGTCTGCTCGTAGCACGCTTGTTCATTGCGTAGTTTCGTCGTCTCAACAGTGTTCACGACGCGCGGGCGCTCCGTCGCGCACGCCGAACCTTGCCGCAGTGAGAGCGCACCTGCGGTGCCCTCCGTTCAGTAGCTAGGCACCACTACCCTACCTGGCCGTCGATCGTCGTCAAAAGAAGGAAACGGCGTACGCCGTTTGATCGTTCGATTGGCGCGATGGTCCGGACGGCGTAGAGTGCTTCTCACGCTGGTCGGCGGGCCCTTCGGAGGATCAACCGTGCGCCTCAAACTTCATCACCAGATTCTGATTGCCATGCTGCTCGGTGCCGGCATCGGTCTACCGCTCAACATCCTGGCACAAAAAACGCTGCGGTTTACGCTGCCGCCCGACATGCGCATCCTCCTGGTTGAAGGAACGATCAACAGGTCGCTCCTCAACGCGCTGCAGCACGAGCGTGTCGAACTCGCGGACGACGCGCGCGTGTCCGTTATCAATCCCGATCAACGCTGGACGATCGAGGACACTGAGCACAGCCTCGACATCCGCCGCGTGGGCGAAGGATTTGGTGTCTACGTGGGCAGGGTGCCCCAGCGCTGGCCTCAAACAATAGCGCACTACGGGAAAGGCGTCGGCGACGTGTTCCTGAGGCTGCTGTCCATGATCGTCACGCCGCTCATTCTCGTGTCGTTGGTGTCAGGCGTGACCAGCAGCGGATCGCTCAAAGGGTTGGGCCGCCTCGGCACAAGAACGATGGTCTATTATATGTCGACCAGCCTGATCGCGATCGTTACCGGCATCCTCGTGTTCAACGTCGTCAATCCGGGGCGCGGGTCGAATCTGGAAGCGCTCACGGAAGGCGCGACCGAGGCGACGACCAGGCTCGCCGTCGCCGATCAGGGGCTGGGGGCGACGCTGTGGGACCAGTTGTTCAACCTGATCCCGTCGAACCCCTTCTCAGCCATGGCGGACCCGAGCAACAAGTCGGTGCTGGGCGTGATCTTTTTCGCGCTGCTCTTTGGTGTGTTTATCACGGTTACCGGAGGTGAGACGGCCAAGTTCCTAACCAAGGCGTTCAACGGCGCATTCGAGGTGATGATGCGCATGACGATGGCCATCATTCGCCTGGCGCCCATCGGCGTGCTCGGGTTTATGTTGTATGCGGCGGCGGGCAGCGGGTTGGATGTGTTTCGCGCACTGGGGTGGTATGTGCTGACGGTGGCGGTTGCGCTGTCGATTCACGCGCTGATAACGCTTCCCCTGCTCATACTCCTGCTGGCGCGACGTTCGCCGTGGAGTTATTTTAAGGCCATGTCCCCCGCGCTGCTTACGGCGTTCAGCACCGCGAGCAGCAACGGCACCCTGCCGCTCAGCATGACCTGCATCGAGAAACGTGCGGGCATCAGCAACCGCATCAGCGCCTTCGTCATGCCCCTCGGCGCGACGATCAACATGGACGGCACCGCACTATACGAAGCCGTGGCGGTTCTTTTTATCGCCCAGGTGACGGGCCACGAGTTGGGCCTGGCTCAGCAGGTAATCGTGGCTTTCACAGCCTTGCTGGCCAGCGTCGGTGCCGCCGGCATACCGCACGCGGGTACGGTGATGATGGTGGTCGTGCTGGGGGCCGTCGGGCTGCCGATCGACTACGTGGGCATCATTCTCGCGGTGGACCGCGTGCTGGATATGTACCGAACGTCGGTGAACGTATGGAGCGACTCGATCGCCTGCGCGGTCGTATCGCGGTTTGAGGGCGTACCGGTAGCCTCAACGAACGCTCCTCTACAGTCAGATACCGTGTAGCGTGATCCAAGGGAAACTCCAATGAAATGCACGCACATAGCGCTTCAGGTTCGAGACATGGATCGTTCTTTCGCGTTCTATGAGCGGTATTGTGGATTGATTCCGGTTCACCAGCGCACCAACGCTGAGGGCGGACGGGTTGCGTGGCTTGGCTGGGGCGAGGACCCCCCGAAGTTCGTCATCGTGCTCATAGAAGAACCCTACGAGCGAAACGAGCAACCGCCGTGGCAGCACATCGGCATGGCCGTCGACAGCCGGGCGGAGGTCGACGCGATTCATGAGCAAGCCGTGGACAATGATATCACCGGGTTGTGGGCGCCGGTCGACGCCGGTCCGATCGTGGGCTATTACTGCGCCGTACCCGATCCCGACGGCAACATGGTTGAGTTCTCGTTCGGTCAACGTATCGGGTAGACCACCACCGGGGCTGGAGCGAGCTCCAGTGCTTTAACACACCTTGTTTTGGGGGTGGCATGGGCAAGCGGTAGCTTGCCCCTGTTGCTGAGGGGACGATCACGGGCAAACAAGTTTGCCCATGCCACACACGCCAAACCCATAAGAATAAGCTGTGACGCTGCGCTAGAGCGGGTTCAGGCAAGGCGTAGCGTTTTTACAGAGACGCGACCGTGAGGGAGCGGAGAACTGCGTTAATCGCTCCGCTACGTCTTGCGTGAAACTGCTATAGTTGTGTGTAACGGTTGAATCTTTGTTTCATCCGGTAAAACGACTCGATTCGGCGATACACAATACCGGAAAACGCGACATGGATCACAATCCATGATTGTCGATGGCGTGCTCGATTGCGCGGCGAATCTCGACGTGAACCTCTTCCGGTTTGGGGATCGATGGCCAGATCCGGGGGGGATCGTATTCGTCCCGGCGCACAAAGATTATCGTGCCGACGCGGAGGAGTTTGTCCATAGCGCCGCTTCGCACGTAGGTGTTACGAATCTCGACCAGCGGGCAGGAGATGATAACCGGTGCGCGCACGCCGTGGATGTCTATAATGCGGCGGTTGGTGAGCACATGCCATGTCGGAATCCAGCGTGCGATCGCAAGACCCAGGCGGGCAAACCCGACGAGCAAGATGAGCTGCGCCGATGAAGTGGGCGATAGACCGGGAAGCGGCGTCCGTAGCGCGGCGATCAGCAGCGCGCCGATAGTGACCACAGCCAGCCAGGGGGCCGCTTCAATCGCCGGTCTCCACATCGATGGCTTAATCGCCAGGATGACGATCTCTCCGCCGTCGATAACGCCTCCCGGCAGTGCAGCCCACGAAACCGGCGCTTCCGCTCCGCGCGGGGGCGACTCCGCCGCAGCCGCCGCGCACACTACCCGCGTTCGGTTCCGGCGATCAAGTGGGGCGTCCAGCTTCATGATGCGACTCTTGAGCGGCATACCTTGAGCCCGCGCGCGGACGCTTACACGACGACAGCCGCCACGCGCGGACGGGTGCGGTGCACAGTCCTTCCCGATCGTCCGCAGGCCCCATAACACGATGCCGCCTTGTTTCATCGACCCATCCGTCCCCTGACTCGCTCAAAAGTCTCCATGTTACGCTCATAACAGCCTATTGGGCGGAGCGTGGCCGAACAACCGTTTTTGACGCATTCAGTGTTTGGGTTTCACACTCAAGCACGCCGGATCGCCAGAGCGGCCTCGCCCGCACATAGTAACACCGAGAACGTACCCACCAAAGCGTGCCTACTTCACATTGTAGGGGATTGATCGTCGACGGGAAAGATCGTACCGGTTTTTGGGATTCGGGCACGATTCAAGCTCGGTCCATACGTGCCTAATGCTGAGCCCGGATCAGAAACGGCTAATATCGTCGTCCCGTGGGTTCAAGCCGTTTTTCCGGGGGACGCCTGGAGTCCGGGCGCTGAATCGCTACCATGCGAACGGGCGATCGTTCAAACGAGTGTCATCAGGGAATTGTTCATCGACATGCCACAAGATCTACCAGGCGACCATCTCGACATGGACAAGATGCCCGGACACTGGGTCTTGGCGCAGCTCGGCAAGCGGGTGCTGCGACCCGGTGGCCTTGCGCTAACCCATCGGATGCTCGATCTTCTTGATATTCAACGCACCGACCACGTCGTGGAGTTTGCCCCCGGGCTGGGGATCACAGCCAAACTGACTCTTGCGGCGGATCCCGCGTCCTTCACCGCCGTCGAACGTGACAAGACGGCGGCAGCTTTGGTGTCGCGGTATTTGTCGGGCCCGAATCAGCGGTGTGTGATCGGAACGGCTGAAGAGACGGGACTTGACGATGGTTGTGCCACCGTTGTGTACGGCGAAGCGATGCTTACCATGCAGCCGCTCAGTCACAAGCAGGCAATCCTGCGCGAGGCCGCCCGGCTGCTCAAACCGGGTGGTCGCTATGCTATCCACGAAATCTGCCTGGTGCCGGAAGATATTTCTGAGGAGGCGGTCGAGGCGGTCGAGGGCGATTTGGCGCAGTCCATCCGGTCCGGCGTACGACCTCTTCGCAGAAGCGAGTGGAAGGACGCGCTCGAGTCGGCCGGATTCGTTTTGGAAAAGGTGTTTACCAACGACTTTCAATTGCTCGAACCGAGGCGTCTGATTCAGGACGAGGGTCTTGGTGGGGCGATGCGCATAGCATGGAATATACTCGGCAATCGCGCGGCACGCCGCCGTGTTCTCGCCATGCGGCGCGCCATCCGTAAGCACGCCCGTCACATGCAGGCGATCGTGCTCTACGCGGTGAAGGAATAGGCTACTGCAGCGCCACAGCTTATTCTTAGGGTTCGTTCCGTGTGGCATGGGCAAACTTGTTTGCCCGTGACCGTCCCCGGAACAACACGGGCAAGCTGCTGCTTGCCCATGCCACCCCAAAAACAAGGTGCGACAAAGCACTACCGACATCTTTGGATGCCCTGCGGAACGAACCGGCCCGCCCGGTGCCATACCATTGTCCAGTTAGAGCGGTTCTTCCACTTCGGCCCGCCGAACGATTCGAGCGGCGAGGTGATCCTTGTGTCGGCCGAGTCGGGCGGCGAACTTACTGCGCCCATGCACCTGCAGAATGACATCGCTGTCAACGGGCTTGGCGGTTTGGATGATGTCTCCGGGTTGGAGCGTGAGTAGCTCGCTGACCTTGATGGTTGTCTCTGCGAGATACGCGACTACGTCCACTTTGGTCGCCCCTATGTGCTTGGCGATGTCCTCGGTCTTGTCTTCAGCGGGAACGCGCCGTTGATAGGCGAGCCAGCCTTGCGAGAGCAATTTGTCCACAACCGGTTCGATGACGTTGAACGGGAGACAAAGGCTCATCGTGCCGGCTCTACCCCCCAGTTTTATCTCGAAACCGAGCACCACGACCACCTCGTTCGGGGCGACAATCTGAACCAGGTGGGGGTTGCTTTCGACTTCACTGATCTCGAACGTGACGTCGACCAGTTCTTAGATCGGAAGAGCACAC
>CAZWWW010000195.1:0-6097 GCA_964637715.1 uncultured Phycisphaeraceae bacterium
GGCCACACGTTTCGCAAGTCGGACCTGATCGTCCGCTTCGGCTTGAAAGAGACCGACGCCCCACGTCCCGTCTGTTACTGCTTCGATCACACGGTCGAGGAAATTCACGACGAGATCCGCAGGACGGGCAAATCCACCGTCGTTGAGCGTATCAAGGCCGACATGAATGGCCCCGGCTGTCGCTGCGCGTATACCAATCCGCTGGGCGGTTGTTGCCTGAACACCGTTCAGGGCGCGGTCGCCGATGCGTTCCGCGCGCTCGGCAACGAAGCGCAGGCCTCAGCGGCTGGGGCAGTCGATCACGGCGACTGCTGTTTGGGAAACGGTCATGCGCGCCAGGGTGAAGAAGTGACAACGGACTGCTGTGTTACGCAGAGCGATGCGTCGGGGGGTGTCGGTGTCGGCTCCGGGCGCGATCGCGCCGGAACGCTGGCGGCGGGCGGCTCCGTCGTGGCGGCCATCTTGTCATCCGCGTGCTGCTGGCTTCCTTTGGTGTTGATTGCATTCGGCGCGTCGGCGGCAGGCGTAGCCGGTTTCTTCGAGGCGTACCGTCTATACTTTATCATCGCTGCCGCCGGGCTGCTTGGATTCGGGTTCTACATGATCTACCTCCGCAAGGAACAGTGCGCGCCGGGTGCGGCGTGCGCCACGCCGAATCGCAAGCTCATGCGATTCAACAAGGTGATGCTGTGGACGGCGACCGCACTTGTCGGCGCGTTCGTGATGTTCCCGAATTATGTCGGGCTCGTGCTCGGTTCACCGAATCAGACAACGGCTGTGGTCGATACCGCCGGACTGGCGAGCGCCGGATACCATATCGAGGGTATGACCTGTGAGGGCTGCGCTAGCATTTTACGCGATGAACTGACGAAACTGCACGGCGTGAAAGGCACGGAGGTCGACTTTGCCGCGAAAACGGCGGTGGTCCATTACGATCCGGGTAAGCCGGTGTCTCCAGAGCGCGTGATCGAGGTGGTCAAAGACGCGGGGTATCGCGCAACACCGTTAAAAGTAGGCCGGTAGTAGAATAGGGTGTGCACCGCCCACCTTTGCGCCGCCCACCTCATGCGTGGGCAACGAATTACGTGGTGGGCCGTGCTCACCCTACCTATTTCAGGGAATCAAGACATGATCGTGCTTCCCTTCGTTGATCCGCGCGGCATGAGCGATAGGCTGTCGAAAGCTCACGGCGCATCGACGGGCTCCTGGCGTGTCCTGTTCAATCCTTGGTGCCGATGTCGTTGGTGAACGCTGAAATCATCAGCAGGTTTTCAGCCGCTTCGTGGTGTTCGACGCAGTGGATCAATTCCTGAATGCGGCGGCAGACGTCGCGCAGTAGAATCTCATCATCCGGTTCGAGCACTTCAAGGGCATGATGCAGACCGTCCATGAGCTTGCTGACCTGTCCGTGCTCGCTCCGGAGCCGCTCAACGACGTCGGAGAGCGCGGGGCGGCATTCCAGTACGCTGCTCATGTATCCTTCGTGCTCTTCGAGGCTCATGTGGCGAACCATGTGCGCCCGAAAATGCTCGAAACGCGTACGCAAATCTTCAACCCATTCGCGTACGTTCGTGCGCGGAATGACACCGACCATACGACGCAGATTGTGGGATAACTCATCAACCTTCTTGTGTTCGTCGCGATTCCACGCCGCCCATTCGTGTATGTCCATGAATCATCTCCCTACCAGCGCAGTCATATACGGCCCGCAACCGGATCGACCCTGGTGGACGATCGCTCCCCAAACACGGGGGAAACCCCGCTACTGAACCGGTCTAGCAAACAGCGTGCCAACCGCGATGTAGGCCTATGTATCGATGGGAACACCAACAAACCGCAGCACGCTGGCAGGTGGTTCGTCTGCTCGTGAGGATGATCGCCTTGCCCAACCGAAGCGCCAATCGAAGAGCACCGGTTGCGGCGATCCTGAGAACCATAGGGCTGTTTTCTCACCAGCAGCAAAACGCGCGGCGGGGCAGTATGGCGGTCTGGCACCTCACGTGTAAGCTGCCTGTTGGCCTACGGTGCGGGCGCGGCGCGCGCAACGAAACTGCCGCCCATCGTTTGCCGTTAGACTTAGTACCGAAGGTGAGGTATGACCATGCAAACCATGACCCAACCCAAACGAACCAACACAGCCATCGAGGTGCCCCACGTCGGGGTTGAGCTCCTGCGCGATCCCGTCTTCAATAAAGACGCAGCCTTTACCGCGGAGGAAAGGCGCCGCTTCCATCTTGACGGCTTACTCCCGCCGCGCACCTTTACAATCGACGAGCAGGTGGCGGTGGAGCTCATGAAGCTGGACGCCAAGGCGGACGACCTTGAGAAGTTCATCGGGCTCGCCTCCCTGCACGACCGCAACGAGACGCTTTTCTACCGTGTTCTGGTTGAGAACCTCTCCGCCTTGCTGCCGATTGTTTATACGCCCACGGTGGGAAAAGCGTGCCAGTTGTACAGCCACATCATGCGCCGATCGCGGGGGCTGTGGATCACACCCGACGACATCGACCGTATCCCCGACCTGCTGCGCAACGCCTCCCTCGACGACGTGCGGCTCATTGTGGTTACGGACAACGAGCGCATTTTAGGCCTAGGTGATCAAGGGGCCGGCGGTATCGGTATCCCGATCGGCAAAATCGCGCTCTATGTGGCGTGCGCCGGAATCCCGCCGCATCAGACGTTGCCGATCAGTTTGGACGTCGGAACCGACAACGCCGAACTACTCAGCGATCCGCGCTATATAGGCTACCGCCAACGCCGCCTCCGCGGTGACGCCTACGACGGCTTTATCGACGCGTTTGTCACGGCGGTCGGCGAGGTGTTTCCCGATGCCCTGCTGCAATGGGAAGATTTCCACAAGAACATCGCATTCACCCTGCTTGAACGCTATCGAAAACGGATCTGCAGCTTCAACGACGACATTCAAGGCACATCGGCGGTCGCGCTGTCGGGCATGTTGGCGGCGCTGCGGATCACCGGCGGCAAACTGAGCGAGCAGCGCATCGTGTTTTTGGGCGCAGGGGCAGCGGGCGTGGGTATAGGCCGGTTGGTACGCACCGCCATGGCCCACGAGGGGGTTACGCCGGACCACATCGCCCGGGCAATGCTGTTCCTAGATTCGCGCGGATTGCTCTATGAAGGGCGTATGATTCAGGATCCGCACAAGAAGCATTTCGCCACGCCCCCCGATGTCATGGCGCACTACGGTCTGAGCACAGAAGGCCCGCTTGATCTGCTGGCGGTTGTGGAGCGCGTCAAGCCCACCATCCTGGTCGGTACCACCGCTCAACCCGGCGCGTTCACCAAAGAGGCGGTGTGCGCAATGGCCAAGCACACCGATCGCCCGCTCATCATGCCGCTCAGCAACCCGACCTCCAAGACGGAAGTGACGCCGCGCGAAGCGATTCAATGGACCGACGGACGTGCGTTGCTCGCCACGGGCAGCCCCTTCGAGCCGGTGGTTCACGAAGGCGTAACCCACGAAATCGGACAAGCCAACAACGTCTACATCTTCCCCGGCGTGGGGCTCGGCGTGATTCTCTCACAGGCACGCGAAGTGCCCGATTCCATGTTCATGGTCGCCGCCAACGCCCTGGCCCAGCACGTCTCCGCGGAACGTTTGGCGGTCAACGCCATCTACCCGAGTCAAAACGACCTCCGCGCCATCACCCGCGACATCGCCTGTGCCGTCATCCGGGAATCCACCCGTCTGAATCTGGGTCGAACGATACCCGACAATGAAATCGAACCGCTTGTCACGAGCGCCATGTGGTGGCCTGAGTATCAGGAGTACACGACCTCCCCGTAACGCGGCGACACACAACGACGGGGCATACCTAGTACTCTGACACAGGTGATTCGATGGGTGGCATGGGTGAGCAGCAGCTTGCCCGTGTTGCTGGGGGGGACAGTCACGGGCAAACAAGTTTGCCCATGCCACCCCGCGATACTCATCAATTGAGCTGTGTCGGCGTACTAGAGCGCGCTCAGTGATCTCGTAGCGTCCGACCGCAAAGAATCCCAGTGAAACAGGTGTATACGGACGCTACTACAACATAGAACTTGTTCTAGACGCCCGAGAACAAGCTCTCTTTTTGTGTAGCGGTCGAATCACTGTTTCATCCGGTAAAACGACTCGATTCGGCGATACACAATATCAGAAAACGCAATAACGACCGCGGGAAGGCATCGTTTTTCCCAGCGCTGCGCGGTGTTACTTGGCGACCATGCGCTCGAGGATTTGATCCCCGATCCCGTATTCAACCGTCTCTTTGGCATCGAGCCATTTGTTGCGGTCGCAATCCTTCTCAACCTGCTCCATCGCCTTGCCGCTTCGCGCGGAGATGATTTCGTACAGTGTCTTGCGTAGTCGAACGATTTCGACGGCTTCGATCGAAAGATCGGTAGCCGGACCCTGAAGAACCCCCCCGATCAAGGGCTGGTGCAAAAGGGTGCGCGCGTTCGGCAGCAGAAACCGCTTCCCTTTCGCCCCGCCGCAAAGAATCACCGCGCCCATACTCGCAGCGAGCCCGACGTTATAGGTAGCGACGTCGCAGCGGAGGTATTGCATCGTGTCGAAGATACTCAGCCCCGCCGAGACTGATCCACCCGGACTGTTGATATAGACGTGGATATCGGCGGCGGGGTCTTCGTTCGAGAGAAACAGCATTTCAGCGATGATGAGATTCGCGATTTCGTCGTCGATACCGCCGGTCAGAAAGATGATTCGATCCTTGAGCAACCGCGAGAAAATGTCCATCTCGCGGTCGCCGCGACCGGTCGTCTCGATAACAAAGGGCACACGTTGGTTTATGATGGTCATCGTTTGTTCCTGCAGGGGCTTTTTGATCCGGAGGCCCGGCGGTAAACACGAATCAACAGGCAGGCTGCTGCCCGCCGCTCGCTCAACAACAATCTTCGTCCGCTTCTACACGGTTCGTTTCTTGCGTATCACTTTGTTGAGCCTACCCGTGCGCTCAACCGATTATTCGACCGTCAG
Source organism: uncultured Phycisphaeraceae bacterium (assembly GCA_964637715.1). Classification (GTDB taxonomy): domain Bacteria; phylum Planctomycetota; class Phycisphaerae; order UBA1845; family UBA1845; genus CAZWWW01. The sequence continues at coordinate 5,000 of CAZWWW010000195.1, forward strand.
ACGGTCCCGCTGCAGCGCGTACGTTAGCTTGACTTTTTCTTCTTCTTGCTGTCGTCAGCGAGGATTTCATCAACAATACCGTACTCAACCGCTTCCTTGGCATCCAAATAGTGATCTCGTTCCGTATCGTCGGAGACGCGCTCGATGGATTGCCCCGTACATTCGGAAACAATCGAGTTCAGGCGTTTCTTGTCGCGGAGTACTTCCTCAGCCTGAATGCGAATATCCTCCGCCTGCCCGGTGATCCCGCCGTAGGGCTGGTGGAGCATGACCTTGGCGTTGGGCAGGATGAATCGCTTCCCCTTGGTCCCGGCCATCAGGATGATCGCCGCACCGCTCGCCGCCTGACCGATGCAATAGGTCGCTACTTCCGAGCCCATAAACTGCATGGTGTCATAAATAGCCAGGGTTTGATCCACCAGCCCACCCGGCGAGTTGATGTAGAGATTCACATCCTGGTCCCGGCGTATCGACTGGAGGTAGAGCAACTGCTGAATGACAATACTGGCGGTGCGTTCCGCAATCGGACCGGACAGAAAGATAATCCGGTTTTCCAGCAGCATATCGGAGAGCGACATCTCCCGCGTGCGCTGGTAAGGGGGATACTGATTAACAGTCCGCAGCGGGTCAATGAACTCGGGCATCACTCTCCATCCTTCTGGTGCGTTCGTTATGTCAACCCGCGCAACGTTGCGAAGGTCGTTGACCCTGATCGGGCGTTGGCGACAACCGGCGCTGGTCCGCCGGTGGGATCACCCCCTGTTGTTGTCGGCAAAACCACCCCCAAGGCTGGGGTCATTACACGGTCCCTCAGGTCGACTTTTTCTTCTTTACAGCCTTTTTCGGACCAGCTTTTTGGACAGTCTTCTTGTGCGCGGAACGCGTCTTCGCGCCCGACTCGGACGCCGCTGTTTTCTTGGCCGACGTCTTAGCCTTCGCGGGCGTCTTGGCGTCGCGCTTAGCGCCGGATCGTTTCTTTGACCCGGGAGCTGCCGGCTTTTTCGCTGGTGTGGTTTTCGGACTCGACGCCTCCGTCACGTCCGCCGCACTGAGCAGCAAATCGAGAACCGCGCTGTCGCGCAACTGCACATACAGCGT
>CAZWWW010000196.1:0-6096 GCA_964637715.1 uncultured Phycisphaeraceae bacterium
TTCATCCGGCGAATCGACTCGATACGGCGATACACAATAACGGATATTGCTGTAACCGGATCGCGCCTGAGTTTGGCTCCTCATCAGGCCCCTGTTACGGTAACGGTCAGGGTAATGTTCGCACCGTCGTAGCAACCATCCGCCGCACCGGAACCGGGCGTGCTCGGGGCAAGCACGCGGGTGTTGGCCCCGTTGCCCAAGGTGCTGATCGGGAACACGATGGTTCCCAGGTTCCAGTTTTCATCGCTGCTACCGCCTTCGTCCTGCTCGTTGACCAACCCGGTTATGGAAAATAGTTCGCCAGGCCTGAGAATGAACGTCGTTTGATTGCTTCCGAAGTTGAACATGGCGTTTCCACCCAGGTTCGCCGACCCGCTGACCGTGGAGGTCCCCGTAGGCCCGTTCACGTGGACGGTAAAGACAAAATCACCGTCACCCCGGAACACGCCATCGCAATCATTGTCGCCTGTCATAAAGCTGTTGACGACGACGGTGACGGTCTTACCACAGCCGTCAGCCTGGGGATCGACAGAGGGATCGTCGACCTTCCCGTCTCCGTCGGTGTCCGCGTTTTGCGGATCGGTACCCTGAAGCTGCTCGGCGCCGTCATTCACGCCGTCGCGGTCGGCGTCGGCGGAGAAAGGGCTGGACGTAACTTCGATGGGCAACTGCTGGTCATCGATACACGGGCTGATCACGAACGAATCAAAGATTTCGCTGCGGTCGTCTCGACCATCCCCATCCGTGTCCGCCAGCACGACACTCGTACCAAAGGGTTCCTCGATCGGCGTGAACGTGCAGCGCTCGGCGTCCGCACAAAGCCGCGTAAACTCACGGAAGGTGCCGACGTTCACACTGAACGACGACTCAGGATCGAACTCATCGAGATCGAGTAGCCCGTCGCCGTCCGTATCCGCGTCGTTCGGGTCGGAACGAATCAAGCGCTCGAGCAGATCGGGCAATCCGTCAAAGTCGGTATCCGGCTCAAACCGATCGGAAAAGACGAACTGGCATTCAGGCGGTGGCGCGAATTCATCAATGACCAGCACAAACGTTCCCAGCGCGGTGCGACAGAACGTTCCATTCCGATTCGTGAACCCGACAAACCAGCCGTTTATCTCTTCGATGTTGACTAACCCGTCGAGGTCGTTGTCGCGGAACTTGGAGGCGTCGGTGGCGTCGTTCGGATTCGCACCCAGCGCCACCTCCGCACCGTCGAATAACCCGTCACCGTCCGTGTCGCGGTTCAGCGGATCGGTAGCGAACAACGTCACATGCGGTGCGCCGATCACATCGTCACCCGATGGCGTCGTGTCGAGCACGCCGTTGGATCCCGGCCTGATAAGCACGTCCCCCTGGTCCACCATAGCCCCCAGGCTTTCGTCGAGTCGGACCGTAAGGATGCTCGATTTGAAGCAGCCCGTGAACAGATCGTCAATCGTATAAAACGTGGGGATGACTGTTCCGCCGGGTCCCGGCATCGTTCCCGGGAACAACGAGGCGTTTTTGATAGGCAACTCGGTCGGCAAAAAACTGAGCTGATTCACATCGAAATCAAGGCTGAACGTGACCTGGTCGAACGATCCGCCGTTACAACTTCCGCACGGACAAACGCCGTCCTCGCACAAATCGCCGGAGTCGCGCACGAGCAACACGTCGTCGCCCACGCACGCGCCGGCGGCGCACAGCGAACAATCGATGACGCAGGCGCCGGTCGGACAAAGCGAACAATCAAACCCAGCGGGCACGAACGCCGCCAGGAACTCATCATCAGCCGCAGCGACCACGTCATCCGAAAACGCCGCCACCGTCGAGTTCAGGATTCCGTTTTCCCCGGGGAAGATCCTGTTACCCACGGTCACGTCATCGCCCACACGCACCGAATCCAAGACATTGTCCGGACCGGGTTTGATGATGCTGGCCGCAACCACGCTGTCGATCACCCGGTTTGGGCCCGGATCAATCACGACCGACCCGGCAGGGGCGACCCCGCCCAGCGCAATAAGCTGAACGTCGTCACCGCTGGCGGACGTTTCGGCGATGCCCGACGATCCGGTCGGCTGACGAATCACAGCGGCGCAGGCGTCGGGTCGACGTACCGGATCGCCGCCGGAAGCGGCACAGATGCCGGGTGACGCCGCGGCCAACATAGCATCAGGTTCTCCATCAGGTCCGCACTCCACAATCACCTGTCCGGGTTGGGTCGTCTGCGCAAGCCCAACGACTTGTTGATCGTCGCCGAGGGCCAGCGTGTCACCGAATCCGTTGGGCAGCGGGACGATGTCGTCGCCGGCGGCGATCGTATCGAGAACGCCGTTGGGTCCGGGGCTGATGATGACCTGCCCGGGAAGAACGGTCGCGCCCGCGGCAACCTCCTGCACGTCGTCATTCAACGGGTTGCTGTTCGAGTCCGTCGGTACCGCAGAATTGGCAACCAGATTACCACCGGTCTTAGGCTCCACGATGTAGGCACCACGGAGTACGTCGTCGCCCCCCAAAGCCGACGTATCGAGCACGCCATCCGAACCAGCGACGATGATCGCACCACCGGCTGATACGGGATCGCCGAACGCAACGAGCTGACCATCGAACCCACTGGCCACGGTGTCCACCGTCCCGTTGCCGCCGTCGGCGACATAGGCCAGCGGTTCCACAACCGCGCGGCGTGTCTCAATGTTGCACTGCGGGTCGTTTTCCCGAATGGTGACAAAGAGTGTCATCGTCTCCTCAGGTGTGAGGAATACGTTGGTCTGGTTGTTCGAGAACACGTAGGGGGTATTCCGCTGAACGATGGCGTCCTCGGTGAACGTATCCACCACGCCCGAACCGTTGTTGAGGCTGAAATCGAAATGATATTCACCGGGAAGAAGCTGGTCACAGGCGTCGCCCTGCGCATCAAACTGTAGGAACGAGACAGCCACCGTAGTGGACGACGCCGGTGCGGGACCGACCTGAATGTCGTCCCCCTGGGCCAGCGTCTCCGAGGCTCCGTTACCTCCGTCCAGAATCAACAGCGTGGTTTCCAACTGGTCGTCGCCGTCGGGCACACTGTCGATGACCCCGTTCAGTCCGGGAATGACGATGCTCTGCGCGGAAGGATTTGTTCCGAACTGGTCGTCGCCGACGAGCAACGTCGTGTCCAGCGTGTTGTCGGCCCCGGGGCTAATGATGGCTGATTGATAGGGGATCACGTTGCGAATCAGTACGCCATCTCGGCGAAGAATCGCAAACCCCCTCACCTCCGCATCGTCGCGCACCTCGTCGTCGTCGGTGTCGCGTTTACCGGGGTCGGTTCCGAGATTCTGTTCTTCGTCATCAAAGAGGCGGTCGCTGTCCGTATCGGGCAGGACGGGATTGGGAAACGAGAAGTAATTGCGCACGCCGGCGACGTCGATCTCCCACCCTTTGCGCACTTCGTCGAAATCCAACACCGAGTCGAAGTCGAAGACGACCGGATCACATCCGGGCGCACCGTCGCCGAACGGGCAACCGTCGGTGTTGTCGTCGAGATCGGAACTGCCGTAGAGAAACTCTTCACGCGCGAACAACCTGTCGCCGTCGCGGTCCTGCACATACGCCAGGGAAAGCTCGTCACCCGCCTGGATACGGATGTCGTCAAAGTCAACGTCCGGGGCAATGGTGCGATCGGTGAGCAGCACCCAGAATCGTTGTTCGGCGAGGTTGTTCTTGACGCCTTTGACGCGTACCAATCGTTCCACGGCTTTGCACGCACCGCCCGGACAATCAGCATCCACGTTGCATCCCAGACCCGGACCCTGAAGCACGTCGTCGCCTTCGGGCGTCGTCTCGAGTATACCGTTGGGACCGGGAAGAACCTTTGTTCCAACTATCGTATCGTCGCCCTTGGCCGGTGACGTATCCAGCACCGTGTTGGAACCGGGGGCGATGAGCACAGCGGTATTCCCGTCGCACGCACCGCTGATTTCCGTACCATAACCGGTTACCGTGGCCAGCTCGTCGTCGCCGGCAGGCGTCGTGTCAAACACGCCGTTCGGACCCGGAAGCACCATAACGCCATCAGGAAACGCCCGTTCGCACAAACCGGGCACGACCTGAATGTCGTCGCGCGACGCCCGTGTTTGCGCACAACCGTCACCGCCGTCAATGATCTTCGTCCCGGTCGGATCCTTGGTGTCGTCACCCACAGGTATCGTATCCAGGATGCCGTTAGGACCCGCCAGAATGATATCTCCGTTGATTTGCACAGGAAGGCAAATCGGCGATACGACCTGCACGTCGTCTCCGATGGCGGCTGTTTCACCGCAGCCGTTCGGTCCGATGGTGATCGCGTTAACCGGTTCGTTCTTTTTCATGCCCAGGATGTCCTGAAGCACAAAGGCCATGGACACGCCGATGGGCATGGCGTTGCTCAGGTCACACGATCCGTTGATGCAATCCGCATCGGACCGGCAAAAAGCACCCCTGTTGGCGGATAAAGCATCGCACTCGTTCATGTCGAACCGGCTGTGCGTCGACACCCGGTGGCGGTCCACCGCCCCGGTTCCGAAGTCGATAATGATACCGGCAGTACGTTCGTTTACATCCTGCGTGAGGAACGCGAAGTTGCGCCCGTCTTCATCCACGATATCGAAGTTGGCCACCTTGAAGATAAGACCGCGCGGGTTCTTCATCAGGTCTTCCACAAGGCTGGGAAAGACCTCGCGGTTCTCAAACACGAACGGACCCCGTTCACGAATGAACGGGCCCAGCGAAACGTTCAGCTCACCGCCGCCGAGCAATTCCGAAGCGGGCAACAGCGTCGCCACCGGCTGAAACGAGCTCCTGTCGAAGGGATCCTGGAGCAAACCGGTCAGTTCGATGTTGCGCACCGTGAACGGAATATCGCCGGCGTTGTCGATGGTAACCAGCACCTGAACGCTGGCGCCTTCGATGGTTCGCGTTACGGATTGAGACACGTCGCGCGAGACGCTCGTCGAGAGCGAATCCTGGAATTGCCGCTGGGTTTCCTGCGTTGAGGACTGACTCGCGGTAAAGGTGTCTTCCCTTGTATAGCCGTAGGATAACCCCACTTTGACACTCGTTTTGGGTGACGCGCTGAACTCATGGCCGAATTCACCGCTCACTTGTATCGCGTGTTGGTTCGTCGACGAGTCGCTCGTGGAGAAGGTTTTCGAGTCGCTCTGAGACAGGGTGGCCGATGTCGACTTTTCGACGGAGGCAGATTCACCCTGCGTATTGGTAAACGCGAACCGCGTATCCAATCGGAGCGAGATTTGACTGACGGAAATACCCGGGTTGGGCAGATCGGCGATGCGCGGGTCACGGTTGCCCAGCGGAATCTCTTCGTTGTCGAACAGACCGTCACCGTCGGTATCCGCAAACAGCGGCGAGGTCTTGAAGAATCCTATTTCGCTTGAATCCCTTAGTCCGTCCCCGTCGCTATCCTGATTCGTGAGACTCGTACGCCACCTGAACACTTCGTCGAAGTCGGAAACGGTGTCCACGTCCGTGTCGGATGACCGCGGGTCGGAGAACCGCGCGCGCTCATCCAGGTCGGTCAGACCGTCACCGTCCGTATCCACAAGATTCGGATCGCTAGTGACCTCCCGCGAGTCGACCTCGCCGCCGACGCGCGTCACGAGGATCACGTAGCCGCGGGTTTCTTCGTTGTCGCTGATGCCGTCGCCGTCGGAGTCGACAATCTGAGCACCGGACGGAGGCGTACCGGCGAACTCCGCTTTGGAGGGGTTGACGAGAATCTCGGGCGCGGCCAGCGGATTACCCTCGAGATCCAGCACGTTGACCACCGAGACCTCATAGGTCACTTCGTTCTGCGACGACGTTTGCAACTCAACGGAGGTTCGATCCGGTCCCACGAATCGCGGGCTCAAAACGCACGCTCCGTTCGTGCAATCGGTGTCGTCCGCGCAGGGGGCACCCGCATTGGTCGAAGACGCATCACACCGGTTACCGGCGACGGACAACGCGCCCACCTCCGGGTTCACGTTGACCTGAACAATCGAATAACTGGACGCCTGTAGCGCGCTGTCACCCATGGGCTTATTATCTCCTAAAACCACGGCCTCTGGCCGTGGACCAGAAGAGGTTCGACCG
>CAZWWW010000197.1:0-6089 GCA_964637715.1 uncultured Phycisphaeraceae bacterium
CCATCGTAGCCCGCGACGTGCCGATCGACGATGCGGTATTCGCAGCGTTAAAACCAAAAACACACGCCACCGCGGAGTCCTTTGCGCCGCGTGGACGCGTAAACATAAGCGTGCAATTGAAACGGTCCGCGTGTGTCGGTGCGGAAACGGAGGGCGTGTGGTCATCGGTGGTTGATATCGAACTGACCGGAAAGGTATCGGCTTCGTACGCCCATTTTCCGTATCGACTCGACCACCTGACGGGGCACGTGATCGTCGCACCCGATCATACGCGGGTTGTTGATATCAAAGGGACGCCGGTCGGTGCGCGAAACGCGACGGTACGGGTTGAAGGCACGATCAACTCGTTACATCATAAGATGGATTCGATCGATTTGATGGTGCGCGGTGCAGGCCTGGTGATCGACAAAAACTTGTTGCATGCGCTGCCGCCCACGTCGCGGGCCCGTCTGGAAGCGTTTCGTCCGACGGGGCGCGTTGACGTCACAACGCGTGTCAACCTCGACCCCCAAACCAAAGCGCTGGTGTACGAGTCCGATGTGCGCCTGGATCACGCAGCGGTCGACCACGTCGAGTTTCCGGTCCCGGTGACTGATATCCACGGCGTGCTGCACGTTGTCGGCGACCGCGTGTCGACAACTGAACTTAACGGCCGATACCGAGACACCGCCATCAAGATCGCGGGATCGATCGAACTGACCAACCCTGCCAAGAGCGCGGCGTTGCTTGTCTCCTGTACGGGCCTGGCGTTGGATGATACCACCCGCGCCCTGCTCCCCCCTGGTTGGGATCAGCGACTTAGTTCGTGGATCGTTGACACGCCGTTCGATGTGGACCTCGAAGTGCGCGCTTCTCCCGGATTGGACCCGCACGTCGACGTCAAGGGCGTCGCCCGGTTCGCCCACGCCGTGATTCGCCGGTCGGATAGCCCGCTGCGCCTCGATGACGTGCGGGGCGAGATCGCGTTCGACCGTGCTGGCGCGCGGGGACTGGGTATCACCGGAAAACTCGGCACCGCACCGGTTCAGCTTTCCTTCGAGCAGCGCGGCGCGGGGTCTGATTCGGGGGGCGTGGTCTCGCTCACGGCGACGTCCTTGCCGCTCAACGAGAACACGCGCGACATCCTCCCCCCGTCCTATCGAACCGCGTGGGATCGGCTCAATCCCGAGGGCACGGTCGATCTTTTTGTCGAGGAGTTCTCGTTCGGCCCGGAACCGGAATCGGACACCGAGCAGGCTGTCTGTATGCTGCGTGCCCGCCTCGCCCTTCACGACGTATCGCTTCGATCATCCGCAAGTCCCAGGCACATGACGGGAGATGTGACCATAACGGGTACTTTGCTTGATCGATTGGGCGGAACGCTCTTGTCCGGAAAGGTGACGTTGGCGCATGCCAAGCTGTTCGACCGTGACATCGAGACCGTAGAAGCCGGGTGGTCTCTTGTGCATGCGGCCGACGGACAGGGACGCTTTGAGATCAAAAAACTACAGGGTCGACTCTACGGCGGTTCGGTGGCGGGCGATCTTGAGTTGAATACCGGTCCGCACGGCTCGACCTACCACGTGTCCACGACCGTGCAAAACAGTTCACTGAATCCGCTGGTCAACGCCGGTAAGTCGTTCGATGACGACAACGGCGGACCGGCAGACGTTCGTGGGCGCGTTGATGCCCACGTTTTTCTTTCGGGTCAATGGGACGATCGGTCGTCCCGGCGCGGCGGGGGTGAGTTTCGAATCAGCGACGGGCGTATCTACAAGCTCCCGCTCATGGCCGCTATTCTTCATGTGTTGAACGTTACACTCCCCGACAAGAACGCCCCCCAATCCGCCGCCGCGTCCTTTTTTGTCGTGGGCGATCGGGTCGAGCTGAACCGGATTGTTCTGCGCAGCACGGCCTTGGAGCTGGTCGGATCGGGAACCATGTCCCTGCCCGATTTCGCCGTCGATGTCGAGCTGGCCAACGTGAACCCGCGCCCCTGGACGCGCATTCCCGTGATAACCGATTTCGTGGAGGGCGCCTCGCGCGAATTGGTGGGGTTGCGCGTAACGGGACCGCTCGCGCGACCGACCGTGCGTACTCAACCGCTGGGCGGCGTAAGCGACGAATTCAAGAAGCTGTTTCGCAAACGACCGCCACAGCCCTTACGCCCGACCGGCTCGTAATACTGAAGAGGGACGTTCGACCCGTGACCGATTGCGCTAATCCGCCGCAAACACAACCTGACGAACCATCGGTAGCCGTTACGCCGTTGCCCGTGGCCCGTGGCGTTATCGGCGGTCTGCTGATGGGCATGGCCAATCTGGTTCCCGGGATCTCCGGGGGCACCATGATCCTGGTCATGGGTTTATACGACGAGTTCGTCACCAGCATAGCGGACATCGTCAGGCTGAAACTTTCCCGTCGCAACCTCGCGTTCATGGCGCTCATCGTCGCGTCGGCAGGGATGTCGATTGCGGCGCTGGCCGGCACCTTAAGCCGCGCGGTCACGTTACACCCTACCGCTATGTTTTCGCTATTCATCGGGCTGACGCTGGGCGGTGTGCCTGTTCTGACGCGGATGCTCAAGCGCGCGTCCTGGTCGGCGGTGATCGGCGCTATGCTGGGATTCGCGTTGATGTTGCTGATGGCCATGACGCGCGACGAAGCGCCAAACCGTGACGCGATTCGTGCCGCCGTCGCCGCCGGTGAGTTTGTAGTCCAACCCGCCTACGCGCGCGACGTTGCCGCCGGTGTACTCGGCTTATCCGCCATGATTCTGCCCGGCGTTTCCGGCGCCTATATGCTCCTGATCCTGGATCGATACGAGCCGATTCTCGCAGCGGTCGCGCTGGCGAAGCGTTATGTGTTTTCGTTGGGACACGACGGTCACGCGCTGGTCTTTCTTCGCGTACTCGTACCCACCGCCCTCGGTGCCGTCTTGAGTCTGGTACTGTTCTCGAACCTGCTCAAATGGCTGTTGCATCGGCACCAACAGCCGGCCCTGGGTGCGCTGCTGGGCATACTGCTCGGCTCGGTGATCGGCATGTGGCCCTTCACTGCGGTATCGACAGGTAGCGACTACACGGTGGGTACCGCGCTGGCGGTCGCAGGTTTCCTGCTGACACTCGGCGTCTCCCGCGTTTCAGCGTGAGCCGTATTTCGAGCGTTCGTGCCCTCCCCAGTCCATGCTAAACATTCGCGACCGGAGATAAGCGACACTTTTCCCTTGACGCCCTATAAGTCGAAATGGTAGACTGGTGTAGTCTGCCCTCCTCCAGAGATACGCAACGCAAGGGGTGGTTTGAAAAGCGATACGAACGACTGCAACGGGGCCGGGGTTCGTATCAGCGACTACAGTCTGTATTATGCAACGGGTTCGGGGTGCGGCGTTGCGTCGCGGTGCGCCAGGGTCAACCTACCTCAGGAGTTCCACCATGCTGAAATCCAGCCGGAGATCACTCGTGTTTTGTCTGCTCGGATTGTGCGGCGTCCCCGCACTCGCCGAAGAGCTTTGGGTCGTTCCCAAAGGGCATGCGGACGTATCGTTCGATCAAACCGCGCTCGTGCGGTTGGGGCTGACCGTCCCGTTCGAACAATCTCACGGTAACGCGCGACCGGGACTGATGCTGGAACTGGACCAAAACACGGATCTGGCGTTCATCTTTGAGGACAGACGGGTCACGAAGCTCTTGTTGGATCGTGTGAGCCTCTTGGGCGGGCTGCACGTCGTCAGCGCGACGGGGGACTTCATCGTGTTCGACCTGCTCCTCGATCCCAAAGACGCCGCGATGCAAACAGCTCCGACACCCACACCCGACACCATCGACCGCGAGGCGACGCTCATGCTCCGCGGCGTGCGCGCAAGTCTGTCGGAATCCACGCAGAGCTTTGTCATGCCCTCGGCCGATCTCGTCATTTCGGAAGGACTCGCGCGCGTGCTCGGCGATTCGCGTCTCGCCGGGCAGCGCATCGGCTCACTGGTTATACGAGGGCAGGCGGAATGGGTTGGCGGAGACCGCTTCCCGATCGCGCGACCCAAAAAGCAAACAATGAATTCGAGCTCATCGGTAGCTCCGCAGGGCCCCGACATTTCCTTCTGTGAATTGTACGGCTTGCAGCAATTCGGGCGCCTCGGCTCGGCGGTTGGTCTCGCCTTAACGACGACCTCATGGAATGTCGGCACACAGGACGCGAATTGGTTCGCGATTCCCCAGGAAAACCACCCGAAGATCGGGCAGAACGTTTTTCGCCTCAAAGACGACCAGTTCGAACAGATCGGGCAGTCTTGGGTCAAGCACGGGTTCTTCGCGTTGGACAGCGAGCAATGCAACACATCCTGCACCTACGAACCGGGGCATAGTGTCGGCAACTGGCTCGGCGTGGGGTGCACGGATACCTACACCTCGTTCCTGAACGCGTCACAGTCAGTCCTTGGTCCGCGGTACGAAGTCAACCCGTGGACGGGTGCCTGGACGTTTTCGGGTTCGCACATGGACAGCAGTACCAACCCGCCTCCGCACAATGATATTAGCCACCGCATTCAGGTTCAGGACGCAGACCTGGATACGAACTTTAACGCCGGGGCTCAGTATTTTGTCGAAGGGTATTACGTTACGAACGACGACGTGTTCCACGAAAACAGCGCATCGTGGAAACCCATTTCGGTAGTCGGCAATCCGGGAGGCGTATGGAGCTTCCCCATGAGCGGTCCCTCAACGCCACCGACTATCGGATTCGCCATCGACGCCTGGACCGGTGCGCGCCAGACCATTCTGGCCCAGGAAATTCCCGTCCGCGTCGGGCAATCACCGGATGGGCGCTGTATTCTGGCAGCCAAAGCGATCGACCTGGGCAACGGAACGTGGCGTTACGAATACGCCCTCTACAACATGGACATGGCCCGAAGAGTGGGCTCGTTCAGCATTCCCATTCGCGCGGGCACGACGGTGACCGACATCGGATTCCATGGCGCCATGCACCACGATGAACCATTTTCCAACGATCCGTGGACGCCCACCGTCGAATCCAACGCCGTGGTGTGGTCAACGCCCGACAATCCCGTTCGCTGGGGCACCCTCTACAATTTCCGGTTCACCGCCGACGTCGCCCCGTTCGACACGACCGTGACGATAGGCCTGTTTGAACCGGGAACGCCGACCTCGGTTTCGGGAATCACCACGGGACCGGACGCCCGCATTTTAACCTGCGAGGCGCCGGCGGAAGCCGTGGCGGTTGATCCCGCCACACCGCGTAATCGCTATCTGGCCATCGACGGCTCCAACCCCGGCGAGATCACGGCCATCCGCGTCAAACTCAATGCGCTGTTGCAGGATCAGGGTCCGTCGCCCTTTAACGGCGAAGTACGCTGGCTGGGACCACCGGTCGAGGTTGCCGCGGGAACCGGGGCCAACCCGCCGACGTTCATGGCCTCCCAGCTTCAGTGTACGCCTTTCTTCACTAACTGGAGCACAGTGGGCCCCGTGTATGTTACAGGCGCGGCTTTGCTGCCCAACTCAAACTATATCGTTCAGGTACTCCACCAGAACTGCGAACCACAACAGAACGATGAATCGAAATACTCTTTACCACTCTCCATGGACACCGCGTTGTGGGGTGACATCGTGGCCCCCCGCGGCACCTGGGACGCGGTCAACAACCAGCCCAATTTCTCTGACATCAACGCTGTCGTCGGCGCGTTTTCCGGAGGATCGGGGGCCGTGCATAAAACCCAGGCGCAGCTTCAGCCCAACATCCCACAACCTGACAACAACGTCAGCTTTGCGGATATCAATGTGGATGTAGGAGCATTCCAGGGGGCCGCGTTCCCGTTCGCTGGACCGTCGACCTGTCCGTAGAAGTGAGGGTTGGACGATTCAGGGATTGGGCTCGGCACCCGGCGTCTTGACTGTGCAAACGCCGGCGGGATCCCTTGCTCAGCCAGTTCGACTCAGGCTGACAGCGAGGTATTGAGCGTAACCGAACAAACAGACCATCCCACTAGCGCTGCGTCACAGCTTAATCTTGGGGTTCTTTTGGGTGGCATGGGCAAGCAGCAGTTTGCCCGTGACTGCCCCGTCAGCAACACGGGCAAGCTGCTGCTTGCCCATGCC